>CAYOUM010000171.1:0-3509 GCA_964407185.1 uncultured Methanomassiliicoccales archaeon
CCGCGCCACGCGCTCGGGCGTATTAGAGGCTTCGCCCCCCGCACGGCGGCGGGCCCGAGGTTTCAGTTAACATGTTAACTGTTCCCCGAGTACTTTCGGCCACGTCCCCTGGTAAGAGCTATTATATAGCTGTCCATATGGATATCCCATGTCCGATGGGACCGCGGATCTGTGGATCGTGAGCTACGACGTGGACGGCCGGGACCGGAGCACGGCGGCCCGGGTGTGCCAGCTCGTCTTCGGCCGGCGGAACGTGACGACGGAGGGCGGGGTGGCGAGGGCATACGAGCAACCTGGCTTCATCCACCGGCCCGGCGTCGTTTGGGTCGGCCAGTCCGTGCTGATCCTCCCGCGGAGGGACGCGTTCGAGCTGCGGCGCCGCCTCCATGCGATGGGCGTATCCGTGGGGATGGGCCACCTGGCGATCGACGGCTCGAACCTGGCAGTGTTCCGGCGGAGGCGCAGGCGGTCCGTCCGGCACGGGCCGGTTCCCAGTTAACATGTTAACTGTTTTCTGGGTCGGGCGCCACGGCGTCGAGGTCTGCGCCGACCCGCCTAATCCTCATCGTCCATCGTAGCTTCGTCCCAAAGGCGGATCCGGTACCCGTCGGGATCCTTGAGCTCGGCCCCGTAACTCCAGAATAGTTTCCTCGGTGGATGAACGAAACGGACTCCCCCGGCGGAAAGCTGGCGATACTTCGCGTCCACATCCGTGACCTGGAAATAGAGGATGCATCCCTGGTCCGGACATCGTCCGGTTCCTGCTCGAGTAGCAGGGTGAGTTGCGCGTCGTCCTCAAGGGCCGCCACCTTCCTTCTCGCGATCTCAAACTCCACCTTGAAGCCGAAGTGGTTGACGTACCAGTCCCGGGATGCTCGAACGTCGCGGACTGCGATCCGGATGTGGTCCAGCTTCACCATGCCATCACGGCCGAGGGGAAAGGGGCCCGGCCCGATAACCGTGTTCCCGGTCGGACTTCCAGTTAACATGTTAACTGTTTTGGGAGGCGGACCCGCTTTGCTTGGAGGGAACGCTCAGGCGCCGGGCGAGATCTTGATCGCCTTCGTGGGGCACGCGGATTCGCACGCCATGCAGTCGATGCAATCGTTCTCCCGGATCGGCTCGGACTTGTCCGTCCGCCACTCCATCCACTCTGAGGAGTTCTTTTCGAGAACCTTGTCGGTCCCGGTCCCCTTCGCGCCTGGATTCAATTGCCATTCGAAGACATCGACCGGACAGACGTCCATGCAGACGCCGTCTGCGATGCACGCCTCGAAGTCAACCGCGACGTGGCTGCCATGGATTCCGAACTTCGTCGGGTACGGTTTCCCGTTCAGGTCGATCCGCTCGACGCTCTCCGCGAAGACCTTGTGACCGTTGTGCTCTCCCGTTTGAGGGAACTCGTCCGGCTTCTGAAGGAAGTCCGGGTCGATCGGTTTCGTCTCATAGTCCACTTCGCGCGTCATGAGGGCACCGAGCGGAGGAAAACAGCGAGGGTTCTTGAACCCATTGCTTTTCGCTGGGGAGACGGATAACACCACCCGCTCTCAGAAATCCGTCGTTCGTGGAATCGTTCGGAACGGTTCGAAGCCCGGGCGGTTGCGCCTGCCCCGAAGGTTTGTTGAGGGGTTTGACAAAAATGAATTGACCGAGTTTTGATATCGGCGTCGATAACCGTCTAAGAAAGGACTTATGGTGCGACCCGAATTAATTTGCGTGCGGCCTGAGAACGGGCGGAGCACGAATCCGAGATGAAGCCAAGACGAACCGCCGGGCGACCTGAGCGATCTGTGTTTCTCGTCCTCTGGTGGCAGGCTCAGACTCCATACGCCGCGATGTTCGAGGACGAGGTTGCCGCGTACGCCGCGGCGAATGTCCGAAACGCCCTGGTTGTCGAGATCTCCGGCAAATCGTCGAAGGTTGAGAAGGTCGTGGACTACTACCGCCGGGACAACTCGGGGAACCCGATGCCCGCAGAGTGGCGGAACGTGTCCGGGCCGGTCGCGTGGCCCTGGATGCCTCGCCCGAAACCGGCGCCCGCGTAATCGGACGCCCGAACCCGACCTCGGAGTCGACGGGCCCATTATCAGTTCCGAGTTAGCCGCAGAAACGATTATAGTCTCCGCCCATCATCGAACGCGCCGGTTCTCGGATGCCTTCCGAAGCATACGAATGTCCCAGTTGTGGGGCCGCGGTTGACGCCGATGCGAAAGAGTGTCCGAAGTGCGGGGAAATCTTCGACGCCTCCGTGCTCGAAGGTGACACGAAGGCCGGGGCCTCGCGGAAAGCATCTTGGAGAGGACGAATCCTCTTTTACGTCGGCGTCGGACTCGTGCTCGCGGGTGGACCGGCCATCGCGCTCGGCTCTTGGTTGCACGATATCCTTCGAATTCCGGTCGTCGGCGACGCGTATGAGGCATTCGGCTGGGTGAACCGGTTCACCGCCGCAATCGGACTCGTCGTCCTTGTCGTCGGGATTGTCATGCTCATCCTCTCGATGCGCTTCGGGTCGACGCAGCTCGAAGAGGATTACGACGTCGGTACGCCGCGGAACACGTAGCGCGAGGCCCGAACGCGATTTGTGGTGCGTCCCGAGTTCCGGCCTTGCAACCGGCGTTATCCATAGCATTATATATCGTCCTCCAGATACGAACGGCCACGGCCCATGGGGGGCCAAGGAAGGGTCGGTTATGGCTCAGTACGGCCAGAACCCTCGCCCACCCACCGCTCCTGTCGAGGAGGGGAAGGTGTACGAGGCAAAGATCGAGGACATGGGCCGTGAGGGGGACGGTCTGTGTCGTGTGGAGAACTTTGTTGTCTTCGTCCCCGGCACGAAGGTCGGTGACACGGTCAAGTTCCGCGTGACGAAGGTCCTGCGTCGCGTAGCCTTCGGCGAGGTCGTCCACGAGTAACGAATCGCGCCTCGTGCTTTTTCGCGACGGTTCCCGCCCGCCAGGCATTGGTCCCTCGGCCGAGCGTTACCTGAATCACTTGCCTCACCTTGTCAGGGGACAACGTGGGAATGGAAAGCACAGAATTGATCGAGAGTGTTGCCCCCGACGGGATTCGAAGGGTGTAGAATAACCTCTTTATAACGTTCTCGAGATGGAACCTTTGGAGCCATGGCTTTGCGGCGATCCTCGCTCTTTCGGTTCCTCGCCCTTGTCACCGCGACGGGGATCGCGATCTCGAGCGCATCCGCGTTAGCGGGCGACTCCGATGGCGATGGGATTTCCGACGACATCGAGGCGGCAACAGCTCGGAACGTGACCGCGGCGGGTGTTCGCGAGAGGCATTTCTCCATCGTCTCCAGATCCGTCGGGGCGGCCACAGACGACGAGTTCCAAGTGGATTTCGAGGCGGGCACGTTTGGCGTCGAATACAGACCGAGCGCGGGTTCGGAGGACCGCGTTTGGTATGAGCTCGGGCTCCGCCGGATTATCGAGTTCGTCGACAACGGAGGGGAGATCAGCGGAAGCGACATCGTGCAGACGTGGGACCTTACCAAA
>CAYOUM010000172.1:0-3498 GCA_964407185.1 uncultured Methanomassiliicoccales archaeon
GCCATCACCAGCAGAGCAGATTGCAGGACGGTGGCCTGCCAGGTTGCATAGGACCCAAGGACAATCCCGAGCCCTCCCAGCACCCATTGTCGGCGAGTGCCTCGGCGGGGTGTCGGTTCCGGGATATTGCGAATGGCTCTGACAATGTTCAGGCGGCTCACTCGCCAGGAGGCGAGAATGACGACCGTCATCGTGACGAGAAAACCAAGCGCGAAGGCGATGGCGAGGCTGGAGAGCTCGAAGTGATAGGAGAGAGGCAATGTCCCTCCCTCTGTCGGTAGCGCGGCGAAAACGAAAATGCCCAACGCGGCCACGGCGAGGCCCGCGATCGTCCCGACCGCGCTGGCCGCCAACGCGTAGAGGAGACCCTCGAACGTGAACGTCTCCGTGAGGTGGCTTCTCCGCATCCCGAGTGCGCGGGACATTCCCATCTCGCTCTTCCTTTCCTCTGCCAGGACGACGAAGATATTCATGATGAGCAGCACGCCCGCAATGATCGTGAAGATCCCGACGAAAGAGAACACTTGCTTGATCCATTCGCTCCTGCTCACGGCGTCCTCGAGTGCGTTTGACTTCACCGGGTCAACGGCGAAACCCGAGGGGAGCACCCGTCGGAGTTCGGCAGACGCGTCGTCCGTGACGGCAAGCCCTTCGCGGACGCCTCCCACGTTCGAGACAAAGATCGCGTTCAGCTGTGCGGGCAGGTTCAGCAAGAGCTGAGCGTCGGACAGCCGGACAAAAACGTTCGGGGAGCCGCCGAGGCCCCCTTTGCCTTCGTCGTCGACAACCGCACGGATTCTCCCGGAGATCTCACCTGCGGGCGTGATGAGGCGCACCGAATCTCCCGGGCTTGCCCCGAGTTGCTCCGCGATTTTCGCGTTCGCGAGAAACTCACCCGGCGAAAGGTCTGAGCCGTCGTACGGTTTTCCCGCCAAAGAAAAGGAATCGAAGTCGAACACGGGATCAAAGGCAACGAGCCGTCCGGCGGGCTCGGGGAACCCGGAGTCAACATCAAGGACGGAGGCGGAAAGGAGGATTCGGGGCGCGATCCCATCGATATGGACCATCGTCCCCATGTGGTTCCGCAGGGCGGCGAAAGTGGTTTCGTTGAAGAATTCCCTTGGCTGATCGAGAAAGCTCGCGCTTGGGTACGCGATCGTCCCAGAAGGACGCGAGATGACTTCGTCAATCAAATAGAAGTCCCGGAAGACCGCGTCGCGAATCGTGGCGTCGAAGCTGTCGCTCATGATGAGCGAACCAGAGATGATGGAAGTTCCAATGAGCAGGCCCGCGACCGCCAGCGCGACCTGGCTCTTGCGGCGGAGGAAGTTCCGCACACCGATGCGAAGCAGGATGCGCCGCCGAAAGCCCAGGAGCAGGATCGACCCAACGACGACGAGAACGGCGACGGAGTACGGAACGAGGTCGACCACGCTACGTCTCCCCGAGGACCTCCGTCTCGATTCGCCCGTTGCGCATCCGGATGACCCGCTGCGTCTGGCGGCTCACCTCGGGATCGTGGGTCACAATGATGAACGTCTGCCCCCGCTCCCGGTTCAACGCCCGGATGAGTTCCACGACCTCTGCCGAGGTCTCGCTGTCCAGGTTCCCCGTCGGCTCGTCCGCGAACACGATATCCGGGTCGCTAGCGAGGGCGCGGGCGATGGCGGCCCGCTGCTGTTGTCCGCCCGACATCTCCATGGGTTTCTTGTTCGCCTGGTCCGCGAGTCCGACGGCCTCGAGCGCTGCGACGGCGCGCCGCCGGCTCTCCTTCCAGTCTCGGCCGAGGACGAGAAGCGGCAGTTCGACATTCTCGGCCGTGGTCAGCACGGGCAAAAGGTTGTACGATTGGAAGACGAACCCCATCCGCTGCGCACGGAAGTCCGTCTTCTCGTTATCGCTCATGTCCCGCAGAGACTGGCCCGCGATGTATACTTCCCCTGAGGTCATCTCGTCGATGCCGCTCAGCACGTTGAGAAGGGTTGTCTTGCCGCACCCCGAGGGCCCCACGATTGCGACCATCTCGCCTTCTCGCACGACGAGATCTACGCCGCGGAGGGCGGGTACCTGGATTGCCCCGGTGTCGTAGACCTTCACGAGCTTTCGCGCGACGACGATGCCGCCGTCGTTTGGCAAAGATTTCTCACTTCCATCCGGGCCTTTCGTGCGCCCCCCCTCGATTGAGGTGATTTGCCCGCGACGGAGCGGGAACCTCTTAAGCGTTTCGGGGAACCGAAACCATGCGCATGTAGGCCCGGCGCCAGCTTATCCCACGACACCGAAATGACAGGGTGGGAGGTCGACGGAATGGAGGGATCACAGACCACGGGTGCCGGGCTGTCGGAAGGCAAACTGGGGGCGGCGTGCGGGATTGCGATCGGAATCTTGTTCCTTGCGGCGTTCGGGACCTCTCAGACGCGATTCACGTTGACCGCGGAGGAGGCCCTCCAGAGCTTCTCGACGACGTACCGCACGACCGGAATCGTCGGCCTCGTCTCCGTAGCCCTCTTGCTCGTGTTCGCCTACCCGTTTTTCCAGTCCCTCCGCGACGCCTTCAAGGGGAGGGGCGGGCTGTTCGCGAACACCGCCGCGTTGTTGGGGGTCGTCGCCTTTGCGTTGTTGGCGGTATCCTACTTCGCCCAGTTCGCGGGGATGAACGCCTTGGCGGGCCTCTACGCGGCGGAGACGGGCGCCAAGCGGGACGCCGCTGTCGTGACCGCGGAAGCGGTCTTGGCGCTGGCGAACGGGCTCCTGAGCCTCGCCCTGATGACGCTCGCGACGGGGGTTCTCCTCTTCGGCGGCCTGATGCGAAACAGCGGACGGTTCCCGAACTGGCTCGCGTACGTAGGCATCCTGTCGGCCGTCCTGTATCTCCCCGCGATTGTCCTGCCCTTCTCGATTCTCACGCTCGCCGCAGGCTTCGCCTTCTTCATCCTACTCCTCGTCTGGGTCTTCGCCTGCGCGGGCTACCTGTGGCGGATTCCGTCCGCCTGACGGCCCGGTCCGCAGGGACTTCGGCGGGACCGATTCGAGGGAGGCGGAGGAAGACCTCGTCGGAACTCGTTGACTGGCGGCGAGGCGACGGTCCCCTGCGGCCGGACCCGAAGACAAGGTCTCAAGCTATCCGAGTGTCGACGTGTCGATGACGAGCTACCGTCGGCCCTCGTCAGCCTCGACGACGATCGAATGTGGCACCCGGTTCACCTTGGCGAGACCAGGGTGCGCCTTCACGCCCCTGGGCGTCGGCCGCGGTTCGTCGATGCGACGGATGAGGAACCCCGCGTCCGCCAGGGCGTCCACGTAGTCGCCCAGGGTGAGGTGCCACCCGACGTTCCGGAAGTGCGAGGTCGTCCCGCGGAGCGACCACCGCCACGAGGCGCCTGGTCACGAGACGCCTGGTCGCGGCCGCGCCCGCCTGGGCGCCCACCGCCCGACGGCGTGTAGCGAGATGGTCCGTCTTCACGGCGCGGTCGGGAAGCGCCCTCATAGGGACGCGAC
>CAYOUM010000173.1:0-3442 GCA_964407185.1 uncultured Methanomassiliicoccales archaeon
GGAGAAGCCCAGCCACAAGGCTGAACGCGCCCATCACGAGGAACAGCTCCGTCGCATCCGAGCCGAGCCGGCGCGCATCGTCGAGACCCTTCTGCTTCACGGGCGAGATCGTGAGATCCTGCCATCGGTTCTCCGCGATCACGAGGGTCGCGTCTCGCGTGACGACGACGGAGTGCACGACACCGTCGGCGACACCGCCAACATTCGAGATCCGAATCAGGTTCACGCGGCCGGGTTCGCCAAATGCGGCCTGCGCCTCGCGCAGGGCCATGAACACGATCGGCTGGAGATCCCAATTCCCTTTCCCGATGTTCTGAACGACCGCCTGCGCGCGGCGGTACGCAATCGTCTGGTTCGTCGTGCCGTAGAAGAGGGTGAGGACGTCCCCAAGGGTGACGTTGAGTTCCTGCGCGGCCTTCTCATTCACGTACACGGAGTCGGCGGGCAGGTCCGAGGTGCGAAGGACCGCCCCGTCGAGGCCGATGAGGTTACCGAACCCGGACTCCTCGGCGTCGTCGAGCCCGAAGACCGTTGTCGCTTGGTTTCCCGCGGTCCCGTTCACATTCCGAACGGGCATCACCTTCACGAGGGCGGGGGCGAGACCGTCGATCGGCGATCCACGGGCTTGAAGTCCGGCCCGCAGGGCGGGCACGACGGATTCGTCGAACGAGATGAGATTTCCATTGAACTCGTTCGACACGATCTCGTCGATGAGGTCGAGTCGATCGTACACGTTCTGGACGAAGATGTGGTTCAGCGTGTCGCCGACGACGAACGATGAGGAGATGATCGCGGTCCCGACGAGGAGGCCGAGGATCGCGATGGCGACCCGGCCCTTGCGGCGGGCGAGATTTCTCGCGGCCATGCGGGCGAGCATCGGGCGGGCGAACACGAGCCCTGCAACAAGCGCGCAAAGGAGGGCAACAATAATGAGTGGGACGAGGAACTCGGTCACGTGGACACCGGGTTCTGGGTCTGCTCAACGATCTGTCCATTCCGCATCCGGAGAATCCGGTCCGCGTATTCGCTGATCGCGGCGTCGTGCGTGACGACGACGAACGTCTCGTGGTTCGTCCGGTTCATCTCGTGGAGGAGCTGCATGATCTGCGCGCTCGTATCGGAATCGAGGTTTCCCGTCGGTTCATCCGCCCACACGATCGCGGGCCGGTTCGCGAGCGCACGCGCGACCGCGACGCGCTGCTGCTGCCCGGCACTCAGCTCCGCGGGCTTGTGGCGGACGAAGTCCCCGAGGCCAACGGAGTCGAGCACGGCGGTTGCCCGCTCCCGCGCATCCTTTGGCGGGAGGCTCGCGACGAGGAGCGGCAGCTCGACGTTTTCAAGCGCAGTGAGGACGGGCAGCAGGTTGTACGATTGGAAGATAAAGCCCATCCGGAGGGCCCGGTAGCGGGTCTTCGCACGGTCGCTCATCTTGTTCAAGGGGACGCCCTCGATGAACACCTCGCCCTCCGAGAGATCGTCGAGGCCGGAGAGGCAGTTGAGGAGCGTCGTCTTCCCGCACCCGGATGGGCCCATGACGGCGACCATCTCTCCCTTGCGGATCTCGAGGTCGATTCCTCGGAGCGCGTGGACCCGCACGACTCCGGAGTTGTAGATCTTGTGGGCGTTCACTGCCCGCACAATTGCGCCATCGGCGGCCATCGCGAACGGATTCGAGCAGCGAAGGGCCTATTTAGGGTTTTCCGGACACGAGCCGACTTACTGACGCGAAGACGGAGTTCATCCACTCCGTCCGTGCCAAGGCAGGCGAAGTCATCCTGGCCTCGCCGCGTAGTAATGGAGGAGCCAGTCGACCTCGAGGCGGTCCCCGCCAGCGAGGCGCCGGAGCTCGTCCTTGATTTCCGAAAGGAAAGACGCGCGCGAGGATTCGGACATCTCGGCGACATCGGCTTCATTGACACCCCACGACATCCGGAAGTTGATGAACGTCTCCAGCGGCTCGAACACGGCCTTGTGAAGCATCGTCTTGACGTCGACGTGGCGAAAGCCCGCCGCCGCAAGGGCCGATTTCACGCGGTCCGGATTCCGAATCGCCTTCATCGCATCGCTTTGGCGGTAGAACCCGACGGCCGCGCGGAGATCTGCGAGTTTTTTCGAAGGGCTCGGGGTTCTATGCCGTACTATCGCCTCGAGGAATGCATCATAAGGCGGGTCCGCGAAATCACCCCATTCGCAGAACACGAACCGCCCATTCGGCTTGAGAACACGCGCGACCTCCGCGAAGCACCGGTCGAACCCGAAGGCGGGGATGCCGAGGTTGCTTACGACTGCGTCGAACCTTCGGCCTGGATAGATGATGTTTCGAACGTCCATCATTTCGAATCGAATCGACTTGATTCCGAGGCGCGCCGCGCGGTACGTGCCCATTGCCAAGGCTCCATCCGCAAGGTCGATCGCAACGAGACCCTGCGGGAGGACTTTGCGCGCGATCATGCACGCAAGGAGACCTGTCCCTGTGCCAAGGTCAAGGAAAAGCTCGCCCTGCTTCGGACCCGCGAGGTCGGCGACACGCTTCGCAATCGGTTCGAAGTACGGGGTCACGTTCTTGTCGTACGTCTCCGCCATCCGGCTGTATTCGTCCGCCATGAGGAGGACGATCTCCTCCGGGTTCACCGAGCGGCCATCGAGGCGCGGCACTTAACCGTTCAGGCAGAGACCGCGGTCCTCCTACCCATGCGTATGGGTAACTCGGGCAACCGCACGGCTTAGGTGGCGAGTTCGCAAGGTTGTTAAGGGGAACTGCGGGATACCGCGCCGATGGCCCGGCTTCAGCCGCGGTTCCGCGAGGATCAGATCGGAATCATCACCTCGTTCATCCGCCACGTCGTCGAGGACTCGGGGTACCGTGGCCTCGTCGTCGGGATGAGCGGCGGGCTGGACTCCTCGCTCGTCGCGAAACTGTGCGCCGATGCCGTCGGTGCGAACAAGGTCGTTGGCGTGTGGAGCGGTGAAGGACCCGCCAAGGGTCGAGACTATCAAGATGCGCAGGACTGGACCCGGGTCCTGGGAATCGAGCTCCGGCGTTTCGACATCACGCCCCTCGTTGACGATTTCGGGCGGTCCCTGAAGGTTCGCAAGGCGGATCGGATTGGGTTCGGGAACATCAAGGCCCGCGTGCGGATGATCATCCTCTACTACATCGCAAACACGGAGAAACGCCTCGTCATGGGCACCGGGAACAAGTCCGAGATCGCGACCGCATACTACAGTAAGTTCGGGGACGGCGGCGTTGACTTCCTTCCGATCGGCGACCTCTACAAGACGCAGGTCCGCGAGATGGCGGCGCACCTCGGCGTCCCGAAGCGGATCATCGAGATGATCCCGACCGCGGGGCTGTGGGCGGGCCAGACGGACGAGGACGACCTCGGCGTCCCCTATGAGGTGCTCGACCGCATCCTCCTCGGCATCGAACTCCACTTGACGC
>CAYOUM010000174.1:0-3426 GCA_964407185.1 uncultured Methanomassiliicoccales archaeon
TACTTCTATCTCCCGAAAATCGAGCACGCCACCGAGGCCCGCCTCTGGAACGACGTGTTCGTGCGCGCTCAGGAACTCCTCGGTATTGCACGCGGGACGATTCGCGCGACGGTCCTCATCGAGACGCTCCCTGCGGCGTTCGAGATGGACGAGATCCTGTACGAACTGCGCGAGCATGCCTCGGGCCTGAACTGCGGTCGGTGGGATTACATCTTCAGCTTCATCAAGCAATACCGGAACGACCCGCGCGCGGTGTTCCCCGATCGCGCCCTCGTGATGATGGCGACGCATTTCCTGTCGTCGTACGTTCGGCTCGCGATTCAGACGTGTCACCGCCGCAACGCCCACTGCATCGGTGGAATGGCGGCGCAGATACCCATCCGGGACGATCCTGAGGCGAACGAGAGAGCGATTGCTAAGGTGATCGCGGACAAGGAACGCGAGGTACGGGAAGGCCACGATGGCACGTGGGTCGCCCACCCAGGGCTCGTACCCATAGCGCGGCGGGTGTTCGATGCGGGGATGCCGGGACCCCATCAGATTCACGTGAAGCGCGAGGACGTGCACGTGACGGCGGCGGACCTCCTCGAGGTTCCGAAGGGACCGGTCACGGAGGCCGGACTGCGGACGAATGTGAACGTCGCGCTCCAGTATGTCCAGGCATGGCTCGGCGGCACGGGCTGCGTGCCGATCAACCATCTCATGGAGGATACCGCAACGGTGGAGATTTCGCGCGCCCAGATCTGGCAGTGGATCCGCCATGAGGCACAGCTGGACGATGGCCGGACGGTCACGACCGGGCTGTTCCGCGTCGTCCTTTCGGAAGAAGTGTCCAAGATCGAACGAGACCTCGGAGGCACGCTGGCCGAAGCCCGGGCCATCCGGTCCGCGGCGGAGATCCTCGACGACATCGTCACGGACGAAGAGTTCGTCGAGTTCCTGACACTCAAGGCGTACGATTCGTTGGAGAAGAATTCCGGGGGGAGGCGGCATGCTGAACGCGTCTGAGTTGGAGGAGAGCTGGCGAACGGACGAACGATGGGCTGGGATCGTCCGGCCCTACCGCGGGGAGGACGTTGTCCGCCTCCGTGGCTCCGTGCACATCGCGCACACGTTGGCGGAGCGCGGGGCGGAGCGGCTGTGGAAGCTTCTTCAAGGAGAGCCGTACGTCGCCGCCCTCGGAGCGCTCACGGGCCACCAGGCCGTCCAGCAGGTCCAGGCGGGGCTCCAGGCAATCTATGCGAGCGGCTGGCAGGTCGCCGCGGACGCGAACGACGCGGGCCAGACGTATCCGGACCAGAGCCTGTACCCCGTTGACAGCGTGCCGAACCTCGTGCGGCGGATCAACAACGCGTTCCGGCGGGAAGATGAGAAGCAACACGCCGAAGTTCGGAACGACGTGGACTGGTTTGCGCCCATCGTGGCGGACGCGGAGGCGGGCTTCGGGGGACCGCTGAACGCCTTCGAACTGATGAAGGCCATGGTCGAGGCGGGGGCCGCAGGAGTGCATTTCGAGGACCAGCTTGCGTCCGCGAAGAAGTGCGGCCACCTGGGCGGCAAGGTCCTCGTGTCCACCGGCGTGTACTTGCAGAAGCTCGTCGCCGCCCGCCTTGCGGCGGACATCTGTGGGGTCCAGACAATCCTCGTCGCGCGCACGGACGCGAACTCTGCGAAGCTCATTACGACGGATGTGGACCCGCGGGACCAGCCCTTCATCGAGAACGGTCAGGAGATCGAGGGGTATCGCACATTCCGCGGCGGCCTCGACGCGACGATCGCGAGGGGGCTCGCGTACGCGCCCTACGCCGACTTATTGTGGTGCGAGACCTCGGGCCCGGACCTTGACGAAGCGCGCGCGTTCGCGGAGGCAATCCACGAGAAATTCCCGGGCAAGATGCTCGCGTACAACTGCTCGCCCTCGTTTAACTGGCGGAGGAAGCTCGACGCGACGAAGATTGCGCGCTTCCAGGCGAAGCTCGGGGATATGGGCTACAAGTTCCAGTTCGTGACCCTCGCGGGCTTCCACGCGATGAACATGGCGATGTTCCGCCTCGCGAGAGGGTACCGCGCCCTTGGGATGACCGCGTACGTGAAGTTGCAGGACGACGAATTCGCCGCGGAGGAGTTCGGCTATCGCGCGATTGAGCATCAGACGTTCGTGGGCACAGGGTACTTCGACGCGGTTGCCCAATTGATCTCGGGCGGCACGTCCGCCACGCTGGCGATGGAGGGCTCCACGGAGAAGGAGCAGTTCCAAGAGCCCACGGCGACCGCCCGGGAAGCGGCGAAGGTAAGGTGACCTACCTCGAAGGGACATGCCCCAAGCGGCGTCACAGGCCCGGGGCGCGACCGGCGGAAGCTCCCCATCCGGCTGGCCCGCGCCGGGCGTTGGTCGATTGAAAAACGATGACGACCGGGGACCCGATTGTCCCTGGCGGAAGGGCGACCACGGGCTCAAGGTCCGCGCTGGAGCTTTGGCTCCACCGTTTGCCGAAGCGTTGCTCTCACTGAAGCGCTGTTAAATCGATCATGATGCGAGTTTGAGTCTCAGCGCGAACTCTCCCTTCCATCCGTTAGCGGAGATTTTTCTCCGGATCGCCTGGAGGTTGTTCTGCCGGAGTGCCTTGTCCTGCTAGGATGCCGTCTCGACGGCCAAGGTAAGATGGTCCTTCTTTAACGCTGCCCGGATTTCGTCCAGCACCCCTTGAGAGAGGCTTTGCGTTCCCGACTTCACTAATTTCACCTGGCCTTCCTTACCACACCCCACTATGATTCCCCCTACTCGGACGGAAGGTGGTGACGCGCTTTAAATGTAACTCGCGGGGGGATCCTCAGCGTGCCGCGGCCTTTTCCCCATTAGGGGGCTCGTCCCTCGATCATCCAAAGCCTTAGCCGTCTCTCGCGGACGCATCGCGGCGCCTCTGCTCCCCGTTCTGGGGAGCCCCCTCGGCCACCGGGAGGTTTACCCGGGGCCGGCATCGGGCGGAGCGTCAGACGCGCCTTGGGGCCCGGGCTTACCCGGAGGCCCAACGGAGTCTCGCCGTCGAACAAATGGCAAATACCGCCTCGGCCTAAGGAGTGTTGGCGAGGAGATGGTCGAGGACTTTGAGAGAGTTGTCGATGTGGGAGACCTGGATGAGAAATCGATGAAACAGGTGACGGTGGGCGGAAAGCCCGTGTTGCTCGCGAAGATAGACGGCCAGTTTTACGCGATCGGCAACGTTTGCAGTCACGTCGGAGGACCCCTCTCAGACGGCAACTTGGAGGGCACCATCGTGACGTGCCCGTGGCATGGCTCCCGCTTCGACGTGACGTCGGGACAGGTAGTCGGGCCCCCTGCCAGGACTCCGCAGCCTGCGTACGAGGTCAAAGTGGAGGGGTCCAGCGTGCTCGTCAAGAAACGCTGACCCGTGACGACGCCCAGCG
>CAYOUM010000175.1:0-3422 GCA_964407185.1 uncultured Methanomassiliicoccales archaeon
TCCCGCGACGCTTGCCGCTGGACGACGCCACTCTAGGCTCCGTATATAAATAGTTCGCTCGCAAGGCAAAATCACACGGCCTGAAGGATCGGCTCGATCACTGCGCGGTGATTCCCTCGTCCGTGATGGAGTATTCGTAAAGTCCCGTCTTTTCGGGGTGGTTGCGAACCTTGCGGAGCACGAGGATTCGGCGGAACTCGTTCTCGTGCCGAACTCGTTCAAGTTCCACAATCCCGTCGACGATCTCTTCCACCCCACTCTGGGTGCGCGTGTCGTATACGCCGGACAGCATCGTGAGGAGGGCGACCCCCTCCTCATGTTGGGTGTGGGCCTTGATGGTTCGGAGCGCCGAGAGGACATCCGCATGCGGGTAGTATTCGAAGAAAAAATCTAGGGAGTCGACGACCGCACGGAAGGGCGGCTTCAGTTTCGAAAATTCGTACGTGAGGGTCGTGAGGAGGTTGATGTTCGTGCGGCGTGCGTCATTCGTGGGCGCGGCCTTCAGGTCCTTCACGCTGATCCCCTCCTCACGGTGGCGGCTGACTTCGAGCTTCTTCGCGAGCACGCTCTCGTAGTACAGATTGCCGATGTTCACGATGGTGATGTCGGACTTCCAGCCGAATTCCTCCATCGTCGCTGTGACGTCCCGGTCCCGTTCCGTGGTCGTGAAGTACACGACGTTCTCGTCACGCACTCCCGTGGCGGCAAACTGCTTTGCAACGAGCTCCGTCCCCGCCCCAGGCGGCCCCGTCACGAGTATCGTGAAGCCGCGAGGGATGCCGCTCATGAGCGCCTTGTCAAGCGCAGCAATGCCCGTGGGCACGACCTTCGCCATGTCACCCCTCGACCTGGATCGTCTCGTCGCTGACGAGGTTGAGCATGTTCCGAATCTCGTCTGTTTCGTACTCCTCCTCGAGAAGATGATCGTGTAGGCCTCCCTCGATCGGAGGTTGTTCACCAAGATATGTAGGAACTCGCTCAGAATTTTCGTATTGTTGTGGATCGCGAGGGAGTTGATGGAGTCGAGGATCACGACGTTGTGACGGTCCTTCGTCTTGCGGATGAGGTACTCGACCTTCAGCATCAAGTTCTCGAGCATCGTCGGGCTCTCGACGAAGATCGCGTGCGGGTGCTTTTGCCCCGACGACATCATGATTTGCGAGATTGAATCCACGAACCAGATGTGGCCCAGGGGAATCTCGAGGACCTCGAGCGCGTTGATAATCGATGCGGACGGGATCGTGCTCGTGACATAGATCGCATCGAGATTCTTCTTCTCGGCGAACATGTCGAGAAGGGCGCGGATCACGTCAAAGTAGTGGTCCGCCTTCATCCGGAGCGCAACCGCGGCTGCTTCCGGGAGCGTGAGGAGCTTCTCGTTAACGACCGCAGCGACGGTCATCTCCTCATCCGCCTCCCGCCGCGACGCTTCCACCCTTCAGGAGCGGCACGAGCAGCACGCCGACCGTCGTGAGGTCTAGGACGTACTTTGCGCGGGAGTGCATCGTCCCACGCATTTTCACGACTTGGAGTGTCCGCAGGAGGTCGCCCCGCCGCTCGAGGTTCCCCGTGACGAGGACGCCATCCGAGATCGCCTCTTCGACGCCATAGAGCGAGTACCTCTCTTCCGCGGGGCTAATCTCGGACACGAGGAGGGATGTGCATCCCTCCGCACTCAGCATCGATCCGAGCTTCAGGATGAAGTCACGGATGTTCTCCTGCGTCTTTAACCGGTAGCAGACGGACGTGATGGAGTCGATCACGAGCCGCCTCACCTTTAGCTCGTCGACGACATCCCCGAGGGCTCGGATGAGGATGTTGATTTCCTCGAAGTCGAACTCCGGCTTTTCGAGGCCGAGCCGCTCATAGATCACGGGAAGGTCAAGGAAGACGAGTCGTCCGTCCTTGATGAGCTTCCGATCGAAGAAGTCGTACGGGATGATGTTCTGGAGCAGCCTATCAGAGTTTTCCGTCGCACTGATATAGAGGGAGTTCTCCCCGACAAGCGCGCCGTGGACAAGGAATTCGAGGCAGAGCGACGTCTTGCCGGTGCCCACGCTCCCCGTCACGAGGACCGTGTTTCCCCGCGGGATCCCGCCGTCCAGGATGTTGTCGAGCGCGTCGACCCCTGTCACGCAGCGCTCGCGCTCTTCCGGCTTCTCCCGGTCAGGAGGGGCCATGCGCCCCGAAGCTGGAGTCGATGTCTATAGGGTTTGCGGGCTGGTTCCAGCAGGCGATTCTGTCAATCCGCGAAACACCTGTTTGAAGGCGTTCCTGGCCCCTCGATTCGATACGTTTTTAGCCGTTTCGATGTGTAGTGGAGAAGTCGATGGAACCTGTCCTGGAAGTCGCGCTGGACTTCATGCACGCGAAGCGCGCCCTACAGGCAGCGAAGGAGGCCGTCGAAGGGGGTGCGGACTGGATCGAGGCGGGCACGCCGCTGATCAAGTCCGAAGGGGTCGAGGTGATTCGTCAACTCCGAAAGACGTTCCCGAACAAGGTCATCGTCGCGGACCTGAAGACGATGGACACCGGGGCATTCGAGGTCGAAATCGCCGCGAAGGCGGGCGCGGATGTCATCACGGTGATGGGAGTCACCGACGACGCAACGATTGCTGAGGCCGTGAAAGCGGCGCGACGGTACGGCGCGAAGATCATGGTCGACCTGATGCGAGTCGAGGACAAGCCGAAGCGGGCGAAGGAACTCGAGGCCCTCGGCGTGGACTACTTGAACCTGCACGTGTCGATCGACGAACAGATGATCGCTCGCACACCGCTCCAGGAGCTCCGGGCCGTGTGCAAGGTCGCTTCCCTCCCTGTGGCGGTGGCAGGCGGGCTGAACTCGGAGACCGTCGCTCAGGCCGTTGAGGCCGGCGCGTCCATCATCATCGTCGGCGGGGCTATCATCAAGGCGGAAAAGGTTGCCGACGCGACCGCGACGATTCGAAAGGCGATGAAGGAACGGCGCCGCATTCCGACGGCGCTGCACAAGAAGTACGCGGAGTCCGACATCCGCGAGGCGTTCCTAAAGGTCTCCACGCCGAACATTGCCGACGCGATGCAGAAGCGCGGCCCGCTGAAGGGCATTGTCCCGCGGATTCACCATGGAACAAAGATGGCCGGCCGCGCGCTCACGGTGAAGACCGCGGACGGCGATTGGGCGAAGCCCGTTGAGGCGATTGATAAGGCGAAGCCGGGAGATGTCATCGTCATCGACGCCGGGGGCGGGACGACCGCGGTATGGGGCGAGCTCGCGAGCCACTCCTGCCAGGTGAAGGGAGTGGCGGGCGTCGTGATCGACGGGGCGGCCCGTGACATCGACACGATTCTCGAGATCAAGTTTCCGTGCTTCGCCCGCCATGTCGTGCCTCACGCGGGCGAGCCGAAGGGTCATGGCGACATCGGTGGCGAGATCGAGTGTG
>CAYOUM010000176.1:0-3413 GCA_964407185.1 uncultured Methanomassiliicoccales archaeon
GTGGTCTGACTTAAAGAAGGATGGTCGCCCGCGATCCGACATCTTCGCCCAGGCACTTCGAGCGCAGGGTCTTGTAAGCGTAGGTGGCAAGAGGTCGGAGGTTCTCGACATCTTTGCGGTTGTACTCGAGGAGAGCGTCGAGGGCATCGTCATCGCCACGTTCGAACCGCCGCCAGAGCCGGACTGCGTCAGCTCCCGCAAGCCCCGCAATTTCCTCGGGTCTCTCGAGGCCGAACCGTCGTTCGATCCGCTTCAATCCCCCGGTGACGCCGAGCTGTTGGAATGCGTAACGGAGGTCGATGTGGATCTGCTCGAACCGGAGCTGCGGCCACAGCGCCTGGAGGAACGGAACGTCGAAGGAGGCGCCATTGAACGAGACGAGGAGCGGCACTTTCGCGATTGCCGTGGGAAACTCCTCCAGGTCGACACCCTCGATGAACGAGTGCATCCGTCGACCGTCGTGAAGGCCGATGATTGTGACATGATGCCGCTCTCGGCGGAGGCCCGTCGTCTCGATGTCAAGGAACGCCGCGCGATCCCCGAACTCGCCGAACGCCCGCCACGCGTCCCGCGGCGCGAGGCGGTGTGAAAAGTAACGATGGTTCCCCTCCCGCAGGCGATCACGCGAGCGCTCGATCTCTGTCCGGACCGCGCGGAGCCGCGGTTCCCCGAGCCGGATCCGCGGCCGCCGCTCCAGGAATTCCTCCCATGTCCTGATGCCGTCGTGCCATAGCCGACTCTCTGTCGTGTATCCGATTCCCGGTGCATGGACGAACGTGCTCCGCAACACCAAGCCGGCCAGGTAGACGGAGTTCAAATTCCTTTCCCGAGGGCCCGCGAAAGTATCCGGTCTCTTCGTGCACCCCAAGACTCATGCCCGCGAGGCCGCTGTCCGCGGTATGTTCGAGGTCCGGGATCGCGATGGCCTCGCCCGCCTCGGGCGCCTTGAGACGGCCCATGGGATGGTCGAGACGCCAGCCCTTCTTCCCGTCGTGAATCCGAATCAGGTGATCATTCCCCCGAAGGAGATGCGCGAGCGATTTCGCGCTCAGATCGTGATGACGAACGCGTACATCCTCCACCGGACGGTGCGTGACCGGGCTCTCGCCGACGGCGTCCATGGGGTGTTGGACTTCGACGGCGCCGTGATGACGGACAGCGGTGCGTTCCAGCAACACGTGTACGGCGGGGTTGAGGTGTCGAACGAGGAGATTGTCTCCTTCCAGCGGGACATCCGGGCGGACATCGGAACGTCCCTCGACCTCTTCTCCGAGCCCGAGCACGAGGCGGAGCGGGCGAGGGCGGACGTCGAGGAAACCCTCGCGCGGACCCGGAGGGCCGCGGAACTCAAGGGCTCCATGCTCCTCGCGGGTCCCGTCCAAGGGGCTCTCGACATCGAGCTTCGCCGACACTGCGCGCGGGGCCTGTCAGACATCGATGTCGCGATTGCCGCGATCGGCGGCGTTGTCCCGCTGATGGAGTCCTACCACTTCCGAGATCTCGTCCGGGTCGTCATCGCCTCGAAGCAGGGGTTGCGCCCGGACCGGCCCGTACATCTCTTCGGAGCGGGCCACCCGCTCGTCTTCTCCCTCGCGGTGCTCCTCGGGTGCGACTTGTTCGATTCCGCGTCGTACCACAAGTACGCGCGGGCGGGGCGCTTGATGTTCCCGGATGGCACCCGCCACATTGAGGATCTCGCATACGTCGAGTGTGTGTGTCCCGCGTGCGCAGGGAAATCACCCGACCAGCTGCGCACGGACGAGCGCGCGATGGCGCTTCACAACTTGTACGCCTCGTTCGCGGAAATTGCAAGAGTACGCCAGGCGATCAAGGAAGGGGAGCTGTGGGAGCTCGCGGAGCGTCGATGCCGGGCACATCCGGCGATGCTTGAGGCCCTGAAGGAGCTGCGAAGGCACGCCGAGTGGCTCGAGCGGTTCGAGCCCGTGAGCCGCCGCACCGCCTTGTTCTACACGGGACCGGAGACGATTCATCGGCCCCTTCTCGATCGGTATCGGAAGCGTCTCGTGGAGCGGTACGTCCCGGCACGGCGGCGGGTCCTCGTGATGTTCCCCGAGGGTCCAAAACCGTACGGCGTCCGCAATACGCACGTGATGAAGAAGGTCGAGGCGGTGTGCAATGCCCACTTCCTCGTGAAGTCCGCGTTCGGCCCCGTGCCAATCGAGCTCGATGAGATGTATCCGATCGCACAGTCGCTCGTCCCCGAGGAGCTCGACCTCGAGGTCATCGAAGCGTCCGAGGTGTTCGCCCGCCAGTTCATCGCGGGCGCCGGGTACGAGTTCGGAATTCTTTGGGAGGGTGAGGGGACATTGAAGGAGCTCGAAGCCCGGCGGGAGCCGACGGCGCCTATCGACTGGAATCTCCAGAGGGTGCGGGCCGTGGCAGACATGCAGTTTCGCCGCGGCGCCGGGGATGTGCTCCTCGCGGGTAAGGTGAAGCTCGTGCGGTCAAGGAAGACGGGTCGGATTCGGAACGTGATCGTCGACGGACGTCACATCCTGTCGATGCGGGCCCACGACGGCCTGTTCACCCTCCGCACGGAGGGCGCGAAGATCATGCACCGGTCGTTCCCGGCGCCCGCGCTTCGCGTCGTTGTCGAAACGGAGACCGCTGAGTTCAATCGGGCGGGCCGGAACGTGTTCGCCAAGTTCGTCGTTAGCGCGGATCCGGACTTGCGGCCCGGGGATGAGGTGCTCATCGTGGACCAGCAGGACAGGCTCGTCGCCGTGGGCCGGGCCTTCCTCAATCCAGAGGAGATGATCGCGTTCCGACGGGGCCTCGCCGTGCACGTGCGGGAAGGGTTACCCCCGTAGAACCTTCTCCGCCACGGAAACGCACGCGAGATAGTCCTCGAGGGTGTGAAGGAGGCGCCCGAAGGAGTCCGTCTCGGTTTCCGCGATGACGGTCCGGCCCCTTACGGTCGTCTGGATGTACGCTTCGTCATCGACCGTTAGGGATCCTGCGACGACTTCAGCGTCACGCGCGGACCGGTAACCGAGCTCGAGGCGACACCGGAGACGCATCGAACCGCCATCCGTCGGCGCGATTAAGAGGTTCGCACCCCATCGCTGTTCCGTGCCCCTCCGGTTCCACCGCCGCGCTGTTCTCCTTGTCCTTGTCTTCGGCGCGCTCGCACTCCTCGGCACGGCGACGTTCGCGGCACTCCTGACGGGTTCCTATGAGATCCTCGCCTTGGCGCCGTTTTCCCTGCTTCTGTGGATCCTCATCTTCGTCTGGGTCGCCGCGAGGCTCGCACGGCGATCACGGGAGCAAGAGAAGGAATAGCCCCGGCCAGATTCGAACTGGCGTCGCGAGCTCTCCTTCCCACGCCGCGCGCGGGTCCAAAGGCTCGCAGGCTTGACCGCTACCCCACGGGGCTGCGCCGATGCAATCGA
>CAYOUM010000177.1:0-3412 GCA_964407185.1 uncultured Methanomassiliicoccales archaeon
TAAGCCTTGTGCGCCCCATCGTGCGTCCGCTAAGCGAAGTGTGAACGTCCGCTTACGGGGACCCCTCACACCGTTCTTGGGCTCTCGAGCGCGGCAAGCCTTCGTTCGAGCGCTTCGATGCGCCCGATGAGGGAGGTGACTTGCTTCTTCAGTTCCTCAAGATCCTCCCACGCCTTGTAGGCGAGCATCGCAGGGCTGGGCTCGCGGACTCCGGGCTCCGGGAACGGAATCGGGATGTCGGGTCCGCCAGGTTTCGGGATCATGCTGATCCACTCAATATAGCGCGCGTTCGACTACAAGTTCGTTTCCATTGTGGCGTATTCCGCGCCTATTCTGCGAGAGATGCTTCTGTGGGGGGAGCCCGCACGACGAACTCCTCCCGCGTCACCGCGCGCGTGTTTCGGCACTTCGGATAGTTCGTGCAGCCGAGGAATCGCGCGCCATAACGGCTCTTCCGCACGACCATGTGGCCCGACCCGCACTTCTCGCAGGGCCCATGGTCTCGCTCCCATGCGAGGGATTCTCGGATCCAGCGGGCGACGCCCTCGCGGTGGGCCTCGAGTTCGCGAAGGACGGTATGCAATCGAGCGCGGGATTCCTGGATCACGGATTCGGGCGTGTCCTGTCCCTCCGCAATCGCTTCCAATCTCGTTTCGAGTTCGGCGGTCGTCTCTGGTCTCGTGACGACGGGCGCGTAGACGAGCAACGACTCCGCGACGGCGCGACCGCCATCCGTCGGTCGCACGAAGCGGCCGGAGACGTACCCGCGATCGTACAGCTTCTGAACGATTTCGTGGCGTGTGGACTTCGTCCCAAGTCCCTTCGTCTCCATTTCCTGTATCAACATGCCCTGCGTGAACCGAGGCGGTGGTCGGGTCATCCCTTTCTCGATTGAGATGCTCCGGAGTCCGACGGTACCATTCGGGGCGATGGATGGGAGCACGGGTCGTTCGGGTTCGTCGGACAGAAGTGTTCGCCAGCCCAGGGCGAGGGTACGAGCGCCTTCAGCGACGAAAGGTATGTCGTTCACGTCAATGCGGGCCTTCGTGACCTCGAATACCGCCGGTGGTGACAGGGTCGCAAGGAATCGTCGCACGACAATCTCGTACACCCGCCAGCGATCCGGTTTCATCTTCGCACGCGTTGCGGCGCCGGTCGGGTAAATCGGCGGGTGGTCCGTGCTCTCCGTCCTTCCGCGTGTGGGATGAATCTCCGGGAGCGCGAGGACCTGCTTCGCCTCCTCCTTGAAATCGGACTCGAGAAGTTCTTCGACGGTCGCCCGGAGGCTCAGGGTCCTCGGATACACGGTGTTGTCCGTCCGCGGGTAACTCAGCAGTCCGTCGCGATACAGGCTTTCCGCAATTGACATCGCCTTCGCGGCGGTGAATCCTGCCCTGTTCGCGAGGCCGATAAACAGTGTTGTGTTCAACGGAACGGGCGGGCGCTCTTCCTCGGTCTGCGTCTCGACCGACAGCACCCTCCCCTCGGTCGCGAGTTCCGCAAGGCCCTGCGCCGCCTCCGCTTCGTCGAGGTGCCAAAACTCCCCGTTGGCGTGCGTGGCCGGAAATTCCACATCCCCGGCCGCGAGTGTCGCAACGAGTCGCCACAATGGGGCCGGCACGAACTCCTCGATCTCCCGCTCCCGTCCCGTGACGAGGGCGAGCGTCGGGGTCTGCACGCGCCCGACCGACAGGATCTCGGAGCCGCGGCGCTCGCAGGTCAGCGAGAGGAATCGGGTGAGGACCGCGCCCCACGCAAGGTCGACGACTTCGCGTGCCGCAGCGGACGACGCAAGGTGGTCGTCGAGCTCGGCAAGATGCTCGAAGGCTGCGAGCAATTCGCGCCGTGTGAGCGCGGAGAACTTCGCCCGCCGTACGGTCGCAGAAGGCGCGATTTCGTGAACGACGCGTACGGCCTCGCGCCCGACGAGTTCGCCCTCCCGGTCGTAGTCGGTCGCGACGATGATCTCCTCGACGTCCCTCGATGCCCGCCGCAACGCTTCGACGGTCGCGCTATCGGTGGGAACGTCGATCGAATCCGCGTCGATGAGCACAGACAGGTCGGTCTTCGCCCAGTCGTTCAACGTCTCCGGGTAATCGATGTTCACAAGATGGCCATGGAGCGGAAAGACCCGCCAGTCGTCACCGGCCCTCGAGAACGTGAACTGGCTCACGCCGTCTGCCCGGAGCCGTTTGACCATCCCTTCTGACAGTACCGTGGTCAAGCGAAGGGCAGCGCTGAATTTCTCAGCGATGACGAGCCTCCGCAACCGCGCGTCAATCGGCCATGCGACTATTTAACAGTGTAGTTCACTCTGCGCTCTTGCACGCCATTCTGACGAGGTAGAGACGCACCCTCGGGGGAAACCGGGGTCAAAATGAAAGGGCCGGGCGATCTTCGCCCGCATGAAGGGGGAGAGGTGCCGCGGGTCCTAGAATTCAATCCGGCTTAATTGACCACCATTCCAAGGGGAGAGTTTGAATCCCAGCAGGCCCGTACCATTCCTTCGCGGATCAGCTCGCAAACCAGCTCGACGCACTTCACGACCGAGAAGCTATCCGTGATTCCGAAGACAATCTTCTTCTCGTAGAGCTTGTGGCTGTTCGCCACGCGAATCCTTTGGGTCGGGTGCACGTTGGAGGGGGATTTGGCTGAGGAGGCAAGTGGACTCCGCTCTATCAAAATCAATACCGAAATTTTCCGAGACAATTCCCTGCACAAGGCTCAAGTGGAGTCACAAACATCTATTACGAGAGAGGACGGGTCGAGGTGGCTGTTCGCGACCTTCTGACGCAACCGGCCTGGTTGGACAACATCGCGCATCTCGGGACGATCCCTAAGGTGACGGCGGCGATAGCGCCGAGAAACGTCCCCCGCATCGATTACGAACGGATTTTCGTGTTGGACGACGACTACCGCTTGTTGAGCGAGTACGTGCTCGACGGCGACTGTCCCCTCGATTTCGACGACCTCTGGCGTTCGATACCACTCGAGGGCCTTAAGCACGGAAAGCCGATCTTCCAAGGCGAGTATGTGTACACGCCGTTTCTCGTGGACAATCTGAAGTTCGTCATTCTCACGCGGGGCACGCCGCGAACTGAGGAACGGGGGTTCGTAGGCTCGTTGCTCGCGGCCGCGAAAATCCACGTCATATCTCGATCGGATCGGTAAATCGAAGGGCTCCCTTGGTCGGCACAGGCCAGGACTGGCGGCCGAGGAACCTCCAACTTGGGGACGAATCTCAGCAGGCCCGTCTCACTCCATAGTGCGAGTCGAAAGAGACTTGAGTTCTTCTGCGACTGGCTCCGTCCGTTGGGAGCGGTGTCAGCTGTCGGGTCCCTGTCCTCGCAGGTACCCGCCCTCGCCGGGCCGGCGCCTCTTCATCCCGAAGTCAGACAGAGGACCAACGACG
>CAYOUM010000178.1:0-3354 GCA_964407185.1 uncultured Methanomassiliicoccales archaeon
CGGGGGACGATGTCGGCGAACTCGTCGGCGGGTCGGAGCGGGAGACGGACATCGAGGTTCTCAAGAGGAGCCTAAACGAACAGGGTGAGGACCCGAAGGCATATGCATGGTACCTCGATCTGCGGCGGTACGGCAACGTGCAGCACGCGGGCTTTGGGATGGGGGTCGAGCGGGTGATCCAATGGATCTGCAAGCTCGAGCACATCCGCGACGCGATCCCGTTCCCGCGGACGCCCGCGCGATTCGCTCCGTGATCACACGCAAAGCCCCGGGGCCTCGACCGTGACGCCGACGGGCCCAACATTCCGTCCGGTGAAGGTCTCCTGGACACTCCATGTGCTCTGTTCGACCGTGACGAGGGTGGTGAAGGTCTCCACAAAGGACTGTCCGATGTCGTACAGGAAATCATCGATTACGATCCCGACCGAGCCGAGCCTTCCAATTGTGAACAGACCCCGTGCAGGATCCACGGAGGAGACGATGTCCGCTGTGGGAGTGCTCGGCCGGAAGAAGAGGAGGGCGATCCCGCTACCGCTTGTTGCGAAGGCCCCAACCGGTCGGTATTCGAGGTACACGACTCCCGTCGCGTCCGTTGGAACTGCGTCACTGTTGATGACGAGGGCGCCCGACGGAGCGAATCGGGCCGGGGCACAGTGAGGGCCGAAGTCTGCGGGGATGGCGGTGGTCGGTGGAGCGTCCGTCGTGACGTCGACCGTTACCCGGACAAGCACGAGTCGCCGGCTGGGGGATTCCCGCAGGAGGAGGGCGACGTAGAGCGTTCCCGTCGCGAAGACGGCGGCCGCGACGATCAGCACGATGACGGTCTTAGTTCCCCGCTGCATCTCCTCTACCTAGCCGGTCCGAGGGTATACGGCTTTCCTCGTGCTTGGAACCGATTGCTTTTATCGTCTCGCCGGTTACAATACAGAGGCGAAAATGGATTCCCTCTCCGAGCTCGCCGAGGAGCACGCCGACTTCGTCGAGAAGTTGAGCGAACTCGAGGCGGCGCTGGACGAAATGATGGAAACCCACGTGGCCTCCGACGAGGACATCGAACTCCTTGAGGAGGCGGTTCGGTTCTTCGAGGAGGAGCTCTTCCCACATTTCGAGAGGGAGGAGAAGCAACTCCTGCCCGCCCTCGAGATGAAGCTCGGGCGGTACGGATCGCTCGTGAACGTCATCGCGTACGAGCATGATGAAATTCGGCGGGAGGTGAAGAAGATCAAGGAGAGCCTTGCGGCCCTCAAGGCGAGGCGACCCGCACCCCATAGGGCGGAGATCGAGGAGCTGAACCGCCATGGGATCTTCACGATTCAGTTCCTGTGGGATCACTTCCGGAAGGAAAAGACCAGCCTCTTCGTGACCGCTCGCGAGGTGCTGAGCCCAGACGAGCTGAAATCGGTCGGCCTCCATTTGAGCGGGTGACTCACTCCTTCCGTCGGCTGGGACCTAGGAGTCTCTCCGCGATGATGAGCTTCTGGATCTCGTTCGTGCCTTCATAGAGGCCGAGAATCCGCGCATCGCGGAAGTACCGCTCGACATCAAAGTCCCCGCTGAAGCCGTACCCGCCGTGGATCTGAATCGCGCGGTCTGTGACCCGCATCGCCATTTGCGCCCCGTACAGCTTCGCCATCGAGACCTCCAGCGTGTTGTCGATTCCAAGGTCGCGGAGATGGGCGGCGCGCAACGTGAGGAGACGAGCCGCATCGATTTCCATCGCGCTTTCCGCGATCATCTCGCGGATGAGCTGGAAGTCGCCGATCGGTCGGTTGAACGCCTTCCGCTCCTGCGCGTATTTGATTGCAGCTTCCATGGCGGCCCGCGCGACGCCGACGGCCCCCGCCGCGATGCCGAGCCGGCCGCTGTTCAATGTCTTCATCGCCTGCTCCCATCCGTTTCCGCGCTTCCCGACGAGATGATTCAGGGGAACGCGACAATCCTCGTACGCGAGGTCTGCCGTCGGGCTCGCCCGCAAGCCAAGTTTCGTCGTCGTCTCGACCTTTGTGACGGTGAATCCGGGCGTGCCCTTCGGGACCATGAAACACGAGAGCCCTTCGTGTCGTTTCGTCCCCGGCTCTCGGGCGTACACGAACACATAGTCCGCGATCGACCCGTTCGAGATGAACCGCTTCGCGCCGTTGAGGACCCACTCGTCTCCCTCCTTTCGAGCGGATGTCTGGAGGTTCGCTGCATCGCTGCCCGCCTCGGGCTCCGTGAGGGCCCATGCTCCAAACTTCTCGCCCTTCGCGAGGGGGACGAGCCATTCCTCCTTCTGCTCTTCATTCCCGAACAGCGTGAGCGTCGTCTCGGCGAGGGAGGTCTGCACGGAGATCGTCGTCCGCACGGAGGACGACCCGCAGCTGATCTCCTCGACGAGGAGCGCGAAGGAAACGTAGTCCATCCCCGCGCCGCCGTATTTCGTGGGCACGGGCGCCCCGAGGAACCCGAGCTTTGCCATCTTGGCGTAGAAGGAGCGCGGGATTTCGCCCTTCGCTTCCCACTCCCGCACGTACGGGATGATCTCCTTGTCGACGAACTCCCTCGCCGTGTCGCGGACGAGGCGCTGTTCCTCCGTCAGGCGAAAGTCCATGGGCGCACCGGCGCGCTCAAGGCCCGGTCCGTTTAAAGACTTCACCTCGTTCCGAAGGGAAGCGACACGAGGGAGTAGGAGTACTCTAGGCGCTCCCAACCGCGCGCGACAACCGCCAGGTCTTGCGTCCCTGAACGAGGATGACCGCCCCGCACGTTTCGCAGCGATAGAACTCCGCGGGGAAATCGGTTCCAAGGTGCTCCAGCCTAATGTGGGAGCACTTGGGCGTCTGCAGGGTCTCGGTCAGCGCAAGCATCGGTATATACTTGGGCTGTACAGGCTTAAACGGATTGCGTAAGTACCATCGAAGCGGGAAGGTTCAATTCAATGCCCTCGATGCCTTCGCGATGGCCGTCCTCCCGGATCGGGGCATCGTTCAGGCAATGGAAAAGGGTCGTCTTCGAATCCGGGGGTTCAACGCGTCAAACCTGACGCCAAACGGGTATGACCTCACGATTGCCGAAGTCGCGATTCTCCTCGCGGAGCCCAGGGCGGTCAAGGAGGGGGTGGCGCTCGTGCCGCCACACGCGCGCTTCGCGGTTTCAACCGCGGAAGTCGTCGAACTTGGGAACGATATCACCGCACAGTTGTGGCTGCGGACGACGTGGGCGCGGCGGGGCGTCCTCGCCTCGTTCGGAAAGGTCGACGCAGGCTTCCGGGGGACACTCACGGTCGCGGCGTTCAACGCGAACTCCGTCGACGTCGAGATTCCGATTGGCGAGAGGTTCGTGCAAATCGTATTCGAGGACCTCTCAGGGCCCGCC
>CAYOUM010000179.1:0-3325 GCA_964407185.1 uncultured Methanomassiliicoccales archaeon
ATCCGTCCGTTCCGCTCGCGTTGGAAAGTGTGATTGTCGCCCGAAGGGCCGTGTTCGGGTCCTCAACGTCAGTCATGTTCCAGCGGATGTCATGCGTCGAACCGCCGCCCCACCGCTCGCCGCCAATCGGCGAAAGCATCTCGACGACCGGAGAGCGACCCGATTCGGGACCGACCGCGAAGTCGCTCCCGGAGTTTGCATCCGCACACTGGGGACTCCGGTGGATTTCCTCCCCGATGCCCGGAGCCAACGCGTTCGAAAGAATCGTGTTTCCGGGCTCCCAGGTCAGCGCACCGGCGCCGCCGGTCGCGTTGAACGCCACGCGGCCCACGATGACGTCCGCGCCGCCGGACGAAGAATCCGTGCCGCCCGGATTCCGGATGCCGAGCTTCACGGCGTCTCCGTTCGCATTGAGGAACGTTGGAGACCCGAGGTCGATGAATGTCCGACCGTTCGGGCTCACCGTCCCCACGGGACGGACCGTGGGACCCGCAAAGCTTCCGGGCACGTCCTTCTGGAGGTAGTAATCCGCCAGGTCCACGGGAGCGCTCGTCGGATTGCACACGTACGCGTACTGTCGTTGCCCGTCCCCAGGGCGTGTCGTGATGCTGTAAATCTTGATGAGTCCAGGCTGCGTGTTCGCCGCTGCCCATTGGAGATCGATGTTCTGAATCGCGCCCGTCGTCCACACGCCGGCTTCGCGGAAGACCTTCGCGCTTGTCGTGAAATCCCCGTGCACGAACATGATCGAGTTCCCGGCGTCGCCTCCCTCCTTGATCGAGGGTGTCTCCGACGTCGGCCCGATGTACCAGTTGCCGACAACCTGAAGGGAGTATGAGCCATCGGACCGCGACGTCACGGTGAGGTTTGAATAATCGACGCCATCGATGAATGTCCGAATCGGGCTGTTGACCGGCAGCGGTGTTCCAGTATCGTCTCGCGCGAGTCCGAACGCTTCAAAAGGGACGAGCGGGGGCGCGCGAACGTCCGGTGCACTCGAAATCAGGATAGCAGCGGCGAGGAGGAGGACAATCCCTCCAAGGGCGATTCCGCGAACCCCGCCTCGCAACGTGTCTCCTCCGTTGGAACGGTGCCGTGCGCAGCGGCCTTGATGAAGCCCGGCGTTATAAATACGTTCCCGAATCGTCCGCGCGCCGGTGGCGCCGATGAAAGATTCTTAGTCATCCTGACCTTGTGGCGCGCATCTGGGGCCGTGAATGTCGCGGGAAATCGTGGAGTGTGTACCGAATTTCAGCGAGGGGCGCCGGAAGGATACCATCGATCGCATCGCGGGCGCGATCGCGGGGGTACCGGGCACGAAGCTCCTCGACACAGAGATGGACCCGAACCACAACCGTGCCGTCATCACGTTCATCGGCGGGCGCCAGGCCGTCGCAGAGGGGGCGTTCCGAGGAGCGCGGGAGGCGGTCAAGCTAATCGATCTCAACGTCCACCGTGGCGAACATCCCAGGATTGGGGCGCTCGACGTGTGTCCGTTTGTGCCGATTGCGGGCGTCACAATGCAGGAGTGCGTCGCGATCGCGCGGGATGTCGGTGCCCGAATCGCGCGGGAGTTGAACGTCCCTGTTTATCTCTACGAGGAAGCCGCGACGCGCGCAGACCGCCGCGCGCTGCCCGACCTCCGCCGCGGTGAATTCGAGGGGCTGCGCGAGGAAATCCGGACCAACCCGGACCGCGTCCCCGACTTCGGACCGAAGGAGCTCCACCCAACGGCGGGCGCAACCGTCGTGGGAGCCCGTCCCGCGCTCATCGCGTTCAACGTAAACCTCGGCACCTCCGACGCAGGGATTGCGAAGAAGATCGCAAGCGTCGTGCGGGAGTCCGGAGGGGGGCTCAAGTACGTCCGCGCGAAGGGCTTCGAGCTGAAGGACCGCGGGATCGTCCAGGTCTCAATGAACATGACGAACTACCGGGAGACGCCGCTGTCCCGCGCGTATGAAAGGGTGAGGACCGAGGCGGAGCGGCTCGGCGTCCCGATTGTCGGCTCCGAGATTGTCGGGCTCGTTCCCCTCGAGGCGATTGCTGACGTCTCGACGTTCCACCTACAACTGGAGAACTTCAAGCTCGATCAGATTCTGGAGACGAGACTGTGGGACTAGCCAATCGGTCCGTAGAAGAGTTCCTCGAAGCCGTCGCCGCGTCGGCCCCAACCCCCGGAGGGGGAAGCGTCGCCGCCCTGTGCGGCGCGCTCTCCGCCGCTCTCAGCCGGATGGTTTCGAACCTCGCGATCGGGAAACAGGGATACGAAAGTGTCCACGATGAGCTCGCGGGCCTGGAGGGCCGCGGACGCGACCTTCAGAGGCGGCTCGTTCTCTTGATCGACGAGGATGCAACCGCCTATGATATGGTCGTCGCCGCGATGCGGAGGCCGAAGACGAATGACGCCGAGCGGGAGGCCCGCGTCGTAGCGATACAGGCCGCGTACCTTCAGGCGACGGAAGTGCCGCTGCGCACAATGGAGGCATGCTCCGAGGCCCTTGAAATTGCGCTCGGGGCCGCAGAGAAGGGGAATCGAAGCGCGATCACGGATGCGGGCGTCGCGGCGCTTCTCGCCGAGGCGGGCCTGCGAGGCGCGAGCCTAAACGCTCGAATCAACCTCGCGGCAATTCGCGACCATACGATCCGCGCGGAATTGGAACAACGCCTGTCCTCCATCCTCTCGAAGGCAGACAAGGTCGGTCACGATGTGATGGCCCTGGTCGAAGGCCGATTGTGACGATGGGCTAGGGTCGGCGTGACTCGCCGCCACCGGACGAAGCGACCGCCGGAACCGGCGCCTGCTCCGTTGCGACGTACTTCAGGAAAGGTCGCCCGTCCGAACCGATTTCCATGGAGTTCACACGGAGGTGCCCCTGACGGGTCAAGAGCTCCAAGCGACTCTGTAGAGTGGGGAGCGCCACCCGTGTCTTGGCGAGGATGTCCTGCACGGATCGCGGCTCCGTGGCCGTCGTTGCCAGGATGTCGTGGGAGACCTCGTCCATCTCGATCTTCCGTTCTGCGAACGTGCTCGCGGCGATTCGTCGCGCGAGATCCTCGAATGCGGCGACGACGTTGTCCCCTGTCTTCGCGCTCGTGAGGTAGCAATGTGCCTGTTGCTGGCGCCCGATTCGCAGGGACTTTGTAACCATCTCGTCCGAGCGGATGAGGTCGCTCTTGTTCAGAAGAATCTGAATCGGGACGTCCCCCCGCACGCGCCGCCCCAGGTCGATCCACGACAGCATGGGGTCGACGCTCTTCAGGTCTGTCACGTCGGCCACGACGATCACGCCCTTCGCGCCGCCGAGGACCGTGTCGTAGAGCGTCG
>CAYOUM010000180.1:0-3170 GCA_964407185.1 uncultured Methanomassiliicoccales archaeon
CGGACCCGGGACAGAAGTCCTTGCAGGGATCTCCTTCTTCCAGTTCTTCAACACCACGGAGCTCACCCTCGGCGTGAGCGAAGGCCTCAGCGTCGTGGCGGTCCGGTCCACGTTCTTGGCGGGGACCGCCGTCGAGGAACATCCACGGGGTCGGATCATGGTTAACCTCGGGCCGGCGTTCTCGAACGAGGGACCCGGCGACGGCGTCGTGATCAACGACGCCAGCCCGACGGTTTCCGTCGCCATCCGAGACCCCGCCGGAATCTTGTTCGTGGCGGCGGTCGTGGTCGACGGCATCGACTTGACGTTCTCGGCCGTCGTGACCTTCCCCTCGCTATCGACCGCGTCCGTGAGTCTCGACCTGCCCTTCACGCTCAGGGAGGGACTCCATACTGTCACGGTCGCGGCCGCGGACGCCGGGTTCCCCTTCGTAGCGTTCAACACCGTGACGTGGACCTTTACGGTCGATACGATCGCGCCGAACCTCGTGATCTCGTCTCCGACGACCGCACTGACGAACAACCCCAGCGTCACGGTCTCCGGGACAACGGAACCCGGGGCGACCGTGACAATCGACGGCACCGCAGTCACTGTGGACCCAACGACCGGCGCGTTCTCTCGGACGCAGACCCTTCCGGACGGGACCCACACCTTCGTGGTGATTGCGAAGGACGCGGCCGGCAATGCGAGATCCGCCACGGCGACGATCACGGTGGATGCCACGCCACCCGCCTTGTCGCTGACCAGCCCGGCCAACGGCGCGGCTGTCGAGGTGCCGACCGTGACGGTCGCGGGAACGACGGAGCCCGGCGCGCGTCTCGTCGTGAACGGAGTCGTTGCCTCCATCGGCTCGGGCGGGGCGTTCTCCTTTGAGCTCGCGCTTAAGGAGGGAGCCAACGTCATTACGGCTACGGCGACAGACGCAGCAGGCAACTCCGCCACGGTCTCCGTCACCGTGACGTACACGAACCCCGTGCCCGCCCTGGAGGAGGAGCTCGGGAACACGAGGGACGCCCTCAATGCGACGCAGGGAGATCTCCAGACCACAACTACTGCCCTCGGCGTGACGAGCGCGAATTTCGCGGCCTTTGTGACGCAGACATTGATCGCCTTCATCGTCCTACTCGTGGTCTTGATCGCGCTGGTGCTCGTTCTCTATCGGGACCTCCGGAAGAGAATGGGCGGCCAGCCCCCCACACCGCCCGGCCCGCCGATGGAGGAACAGGAGCTGTAGGCCGCGGGTGCCCGTCCAAACGCGACTCGAGAGGGAGGAGCGGAAGCCCTGCACGGCGAAGCTAGGCGTAGAGCGTCCGAGTAGCCGGCCCGCCTCGGTTCCGCTCGTCCCAGTATGGGCGGGTCGTGATGTACCGGAGCTTCGCCTCGAAGAGGTCCTCGTAGAACGTCACCTCGTCGTCGTGCATCTTCGCGAGGATCTTGCTCGCGGTCTGCGGGCCGATGCCATAGACGGACTGGGCGATCACCGCCTTCCGGCCGTATACCGCAACGAGGTCCGCGGTCTGGCGGACGCGGGCGAGCGCCTTCAGCTCATCCTCGTTCAGATCTAGCTTCATCATTTTCTTCCCGAGGGCATCCCGCACAGACCACGCGGCCCAAGACAGCACCCCGAGGAGGTGCGACCCACACTTCGGGCACGCGGGCCGGTCCGCGAGCTCCGAGATCCGCTGCGACTCGAGGAACGTGCCGCACTCGAAGCACAGAAGATTCAGGAGCGTGGCATTCAAAGCGCCCCGCATTCGATCGAGGTTCGCCTCTTTCTCGGCCTCCGGGGAGAACAGCTCAGGAGCCTCGACGAATCGCCGAAGGATGTGATACCCGAGAGGCGTCGGCCGGTCGATCGAGTGAAACGTCGTCACGCGGAGCGAACCCGACCGCACGCGGCGGAAGATCTCCCGCACGGCATCGTAGTCCGTGTGCTGGAGCATGGCCTCCCGAAGGCCTTCCTCGTAGACCGGTGTCTTTGCGAAGCGGAGCTCGATGCTGTTCAGCTCGTCCGCGGCGACCAGGAGCCCACGCTTGAGGGCGCCCATCCGTTCCGCGATGGATTTCATGTAGTATCCAATCGGAAGGTGTTCCTCCGTGAGGATGTTCAGCGACCGCTCGAGCTCCGTCTCGTCAATGCCGAACAGCTCCTCCGAGATTTCCTTCAAGTCGAGGTCCTTCGTGTCCACCACGAGTTCGAGGAGAATCCGATGCGCGGTCGCCCACCAGAACCGCACGAGTCCTTTTCGCGCGAGCAGCTCCTCGAGGAGGTCTCCGAGGGTCTCGTTCACGATCTCGCCGAAGCCCGCGTGGACGATGAGGAACCGATCGAACCCTTCGACGAGGATGAGGCGGTCCGAGGGCACGGGCGCTCCCGTCTTCCGATGTCCCACGATCTCGTCCACGAGGCGCCGCACCGCCGTGCGGTTCAATGGCCACGCCCGCTCGAGGTCCGCCGCGACGGCCTCCGGACTATTACCCGCAAGGCCTTCGTCGATCTCGCGCCGCAAGCGACTCGACCGTTGGGCAAGCGCGTAGTGAACCGGGATCATCTCTCCATCCCATCCTGGAAGCGCCGCTGTCGGGTCTGTGATCGCCGTTACGTAGATCGTGCCGTCCTCGCCGATCTTCTGGATTTTCCATGTCCGGCCCCGCACGATGAAGTTGTAACCCTGGCGGGCGCGGAGCATCATGAACTCCTCGCCAAGAATCCCAACGGGTTGCTGGGTCGCAAGGTCGATCGCGACGTACCGCCGCTCGTCTCGAATCGTCGAGAGGTTCTCGAAGTAGTATTGACGAGTGCGACTCGTGACCGCGAGCTCGTCTCCTTCCTTACGGAGCAGGCGCAGCGCAACGAGGAACTCGACGACGCGATCAAACGCATCTCGGGGCAGGTCCGCGTAGGGCTCCGCGCGGCGGATGATTTCGTGGATCCGCTCGATGTAGGCGCGTCCTCCTGCGTCGAGCACGCATCCGACGACCTGGTGCGTAAGGACGTCCCGCGCGTGGCGGTGGACCCTCAAGGGCTCCAAGTCGTGCGCCCGCGCTCCCTCTGCGGCGGCAATCGCTTCCACGGTGTCGCCACTTGAGACCGTCACGACCACGCCCTCGGAGACGCGGTCGAGGGAATGGCCTGAGCGGCCCACACGCTGGATCAGGCTCGTGACTTG
>CAYOUM010000181.1:0-3159 GCA_964407185.1 uncultured Methanomassiliicoccales archaeon
CCCAGCCGCGAGTCCCGGCGTCTCCGGCTCCGTTTGCAATGATGACCTTGTCTTCAGCGGTGATCGGCGCCGTCGTGAATTTCTCGCGGTTGCCGAACTCGTTCGTGGCGGCCACCATCTTGTCCCACACGATTTCGCCATTGTCGCGTTTGATCGCAATCACGCGGCCATCGAGGTCGACGAGCGGACCGCCGCTGTTTCCCGGATTGACCGCTGCATCCGTCTGGACCACCTTGAGCCCGCCGTTCCCGAGTTGCACGCTTCGTCGAAGCGAGCTGATCACGCCGGATGTGACCGTCGGCCCTCCCGCCAAACCGAGCGGGTTCCCGATCGCGAGGACGGGCTGGCCGACCTTCAGCGTGTCCGAATCGCCGAATGTCGCGGGCTTGAGGTCCGTCGCTTCGACCTGCACGACGGCGACGTCCGTGTCATCGTCGCTCCCGACGACGGACCCGCTCAACACGCGACCGTCCGCAAGCGTGACGATAATCTTGTCCGCCCCAGCCACGACGTGGTGGTTCGTGATCACGTGGCCCTCGGTGTCGAGGACGACGCCGGACCCGAATCCCCGCCGCCAATGGGGGCCATAATGGGCCCTTGGCGGCACTGCCGTGACACCGACGTTCACCGTGCTCTCCCACGCGCGTTCCACTGCCTTCGTATAGGCGTCCTGGAGTTCGTGGATCATGGACATCGGACAAGGGTAATGGCCGGCCCGTTTTGTTGACCGACTTTTACCGCACCGAATCACGGTCGTGCAAGAAGGGAACCTTCATATCGCCTGGGCGCTCCTCGACCGCCGCCATGGCGACGGGGGGGCCCGTGATTGCGGTTCATGGCCTGACGAAACACTATCCCGACGTAAGGGCGGTCGACGGGATCGATTTCGAGGTTCAGGCGGGTGAGATATTTTCTCTCCTCGGGCCGAACGGTGCGGGGAAGACGACGACCGTCGAAATCCTTGAGGGTCTACGAGATCCAACGTCGGGGGATGCGCGGGTGCTCGGCGTGGACGTCCGCCACGGGTAGGCGAAAATCCGTGGTCGGGTGGGTGTGCTCCCCCAGGACTTCGAGCCGTTCGACCGCCTCCGTCCGCGAGAGGCCGTCCGGTACTGGGCGACCTTGATGAACCGGTCCCTGTCGAAGGCGGAGGCCGCTTCGATCCTCGAGACCGTCGGCCTCACGTCCCGCGCGGACACATACGCGATGAACCTCTCTGGCGGTGAGAAGCGGCGGCTCGGGATTGCGTTGGCACTCGTTGGCGAGCCGGACCTCGTGTTCCTCGACGAGCCCACGACGGGCCTCGACCCGAGCGCGCGGCGTGACCTTTGGGGCCTTATCCGCGAGCTGAAGCGAAAGGGGAAGACCGTCGTACTGACGACCCACTATCTCGACGAGGCGGAGCAGCTCGCGGACCACGTCGCAATCATGAACAAGGGGAAGATCGTGGCACGCGGGACCCCGGACGACCTCATCTCCCAGCATGGAGGCGGTACCTTGGAGGACGTGTTCCTCCGGGTCGTTGGCGCGCGGGTGGTAGAGGGGGAACTCGTGAAATGAAGCGAATCCTAGCGGACGTGCGAGCGTTCGGCGCGCAGTACCTGCGATCCCGCGTTGGCGCCTTCTTCGCCCTCGCGTTCCCGTTGATCCTCATTCTCCTCTTCGGCGCGATTTTCAGTGAGAGCGGATCGTCCATGATCACGCTCCATGTGCAGGATCTCGACGACACGCCTCTCAGCCGCGACTTCATCGAAGCCCTGAACAACACGACGGTCTTTCGACTCCAGTCGATTCCGAAGGATGTCGAAATCGGCGAATACATCCGGGCGAACTCGATCAACACCGCCCTTCGGATCCCCGCGGACTTCTCGGAGAACGTCACCCGCTATCAGACGGGGGACCTCTCCGCTCAGGTGAACGTCACCCTCTTCGGCGACCCCACCCAGTCGTCCTATGGCATCGCGTTCGCGGCGGTCAGCGGTGCCGCGACGCGCTTCAATTTCGGTATCGTCGGTGCTCCGCCGGTCGTTCACCCAGAAGTGAGGCCGATTGTCGGTTCGTCGCTGAAGTACATCGACTTCTTCCTCCCCGGCGTTGTGGGTCTCACGATCTTGACGACGCCGCTGTTCGGGATGACGACTGTCTGCGCGGAGTACCGCACCCGGAAATACTTCAAGTTCCTCGCGACGACGACTCTGACGAAGGGCGAATGGCTCGCGTCAAAGATCATCTTCTATTCCCTGTTGATGCTCGCCTCGCTCGCTCTCATGCTTGTCGTGTCCATTATCATCTGGGGCGCTTCTGTCTCCCTCACTCCGACCGCGATTCTCTTCATCGTAGCGGGAACGTTCGAATTCACGTCCCTCGGCATGATCTTGGGGCTCTACGTTAGGGACGCAGAAACCGCTGCGGCGGTCGCGAACGCGATCGGCTTTCCGATGATGTTCTTGGCGGGGTCGTTCTTCCCGATCGAGACGATGCCGGCGTTCCTTCAGTCGGTCGCGCGGGCGCTCCCGCTCACGTACGTCAACGAGGGCCTGCGGGCGACAATGGTGTTCGGAAACGAGGGTACGGCGCTAACCTATCTCCTAATCACGGTCGTCGCAGGCGTCGTGTTCTTCGTGATCCCTGCGCGCGCCCTTTCCTGGAAGTCAAAGTGAGCTTCGGCCCTCTCCAAGACGCGGATGTCGTTCTGCACCTCCGCCACCTCAGGCTGGCGGCTCCGGGAAGAACCGATCGATCCCGGTCTGGAGAATATAGGCGGGAGGAAGGATCGCATACAGAGCGATGCTCGCCTCAATGCTGACGAAGGAAATCGCAATCGCAAGCAAAGCTACGAGGGGCCCCACAGCAAGCCTCCTCCGAATGTAGCGCTCGAGCCCGGGTGACAGATCCGGATCCGCGAGACGGTGCCCCGTGGCATACCACCACATGACGTACAAGATCGCCGCGGCAATTCCGAGGATCGTCCCATAGAATACAACCGCGATTTGCGAACGAGGATGCTGACCGATGAAGGCCGCGGCGAACGGGACGAGAGCGACGACCATCAGATGTGCAATGTTGATCCACGTCAGCGCGTAATTCGCGTGCCGGAACACCCGAAACATGTAATGATGCGCAACCCAGTAGATTCCAAGGATGACGAAGCTGATAGCG
>CAYOUM010000182.1:0-3151 GCA_964407185.1 uncultured Methanomassiliicoccales archaeon
GGGTGAAGGATTTTCCCCATTACGCATTACCCATTACCCATTACTCATTACCGGTTTTCTTCGAGAGCAGCATCAGCTTGAGGTAGCGGTAATACGCACCCTCCGCGTTCGCCACCGCGAGCATGAAGCCCTGCCGACCGTCGAGGAAGCCGAGACGCAAGACGTAGGTGCGAAAGAACGACCAGCCCCCGTGCACGAGCGCGGTGGCGAGCGACGTCTCCTCCGACGAACGAGCAAGAGGAGTCCGGCGCCGGCCGCTGCAGCGGCAGCGATCGCGAAGAAAATCGCGGGCCAGGGATGGTCGCCGGTCGAGCCGGAAGGCCCGACTTTTGCAAAGAAGATGTCAAGGTCCCCGCTCCGGCCGTCCGTCCACGCGAGGTACACATTCTCGCGGGCATCGACTTCAATCGAGAGGTAGTCGCCGGGTCGCGTGAAGGTGCGGGGCGTTTGCGCAGTGGTGGCCCGCGTATTCGGGCTAAACGTGGGGCCTCGATCGGTGGACCGCGCGTAGTACACGTTGTGCCCACGGCTCCGAGCGTCCATCCAGGCGATGTGGACCGCGTCGTCCGGCCCAATCGCGAGATCGGGCATCCACTGGTGTTCCAATGTCTCGTCATCGTTCACCCGCACGTTCGGAGACCACGCCACGCCACCGTCGAGCGAGCGGGCGATGATCACATCTGCACCCCGAGGGGCGCGGTAGTCCGTCCACGTGACGTAGATCGTGCCCCGGCCGTCGACGGCGATCGCGGGGAGCGGTGGCTGCGGACGGAATTCGTCCTCTGGAAGGGCCGCGGATCCAGGAACGTCGTTCACCCTTACATCCGTGTTCCACGTGAGCCCTCCATCGAGGGAGCGATCGAACATGATGTCGCCCGTCAGCCACGACCACCAAGCGGCGAGAACGGTTCCATTCGGGAGCACATGGACGAAAACACCGAGCGTCCCGTTTGGCCGGTCGTTCACGAGGACACGAGGTGTCCACGTCGCCCCGCCATCGTCCGAGCGGGCGAATGCGATGTCAAACGACGTCGCCGAGTTCGAGTTCCACATCCGATACATGTTGCCCATCACATCGTGAGCGACGGTCTCCTTGTCTGCGAAGTTCGGGTCCTCTCGGAGGAAATGCGCGGTCCCCCATCGAACGCCGTCCGTCGTGTTCGAGACCGTCACGCCACTTTCGGAGCCGTCGACCGAGAACTCAAGGCGCGTGAAGTGCACGACGCCGTCCCCCGTAAGGGTGAGCCAGGGATCGGACTGCCGGTCAAGCTCCACGAGGTCCATCAGGATTTTCGGCGAGAAGATCGCGCCGTCGTCCGAGTACGCGAAGGCGACCCGCTGGCCCGGCCCGTCATGGGTCGAGGCCTCCTTCCAGCCGACGAAGATGCGGCCCATCGAATTGACGACCATCGATGGTTCGACCTGGTGAAGGAACCCGGGCCCGTCTTGCCCCATCCCGTTCACCCGCACGTTCGGCGCGAACGACTCGGAGATTGTCTCTGCCGAAGCACTCTGGGGGAGACCGGGCCACGCGGCCGCAAACGCGACGAGCGCAGCCGCTGCCACGAGTGCGGGTAGTCGAAGGCGAGAACCGGGCAATGCAACCGCAACGGAGAACTGACCCTTGGAGCTTAACGATTGGCCGGAGTTCCGACCGATTCAAACCGCACTCGTCACGAAGCATGTGCACGAGCCTTTTATACCATCCGCACGATGGGTTTCATCGGTGGAGACATGGCGGAGAAAACGACTCTCTCGCTGATCAAGGCGGACGTTGGGAGCATTGCGGGACACCAGGTCGTGCACCCGAAGCTTGAGGAAACGGCGCGGTCTTCGCTGAAGGAGGCCGTTTCGCTCGGCGTCCTCGAAGACTTCTACGTCACACATGCGGGCGACGACCTGCAGCTCATCATGACGCACCGCCACGGCATCGACTCGCCGAAAGTCCACGAGCTCGCCTGGCTCACGTTCGAGAAGGCGACGAAGGTCGCAAAGGAGCTCCACCTGTACGCGGCGGGCCAGGACCTCCTCGTGGACGCGTTTTCGGGCAACGTACGAGGCCTCGGACCGGGCAGCGCGGAGATGGAATTCGTCGAGCGGCCCGCAGAGCCGGTCGCCCTCTTCATGATGGACAAGACGGAGCCCGGCGCGTTCAACCTCCCCGTGTTCCGGATGTTCGGGGATCCGTTCAACTCCGCGGGGCTTGTGATCGACCCCGCGATGCACGTGGGCTTCCGGTTCGAGGTGTGGGACATCGAGGAGCACCGGAGGATCTTCCTGAACTGTCCGGAGGAGATGTACGACCTCCTCATGTTCATCGGCTCGAAGGGGCGCTACGTGATCAAGCGGGTATATGCGCGGAGCGGGAAGGTCCCGAAGGACGAGCCCGTCGCATGCGTGTCGACGGACAAGCTTTCGCAGATTGCGGGGAAGTACGTGGGGAAGGACGATCCCGTCGCGATTGTCAGGGCGCAGAGCGGTCTCCCCGCGATGGGCGAGGTTCTCGAGGCGTGGGCGTGGCCGTTCCTCGTGAGCGGGTGGAACCGCGGGAGCCATAATGGGCCGGTGATGGTCGTCGGGATGGACGCGAACCGTACATCGCGATTCGACGGACCGCCACGATGTTTCGGCCTCGGGTTCCAAGTCGGGGAGGCTCGGCTCGTCGGTCCCGTGGACCTGTTCGCGGACCCCGCATTCGAGCCCGCGCGGCGCCAGGCCGCGGAACTGGCGGACTACATGCGCCGCCATGGGCCGTTTGAGCCGCACCGCCTCCCGATGGACGAGATGGAATACACGACGATGCCCGATCTCATGGAGAAGCACAAGGGCAAGTGGGAGAGCGTGCGATAACCTGTCTTGGGCCCCGCGCGCAGACGCTGCGTCGACCCGGGCAGACGAATCACATCGCTTCGAACCGCTCGTGCGAAGGTATCCGACCGCAGAAAACGCTTAAGCCTTCCAGCTTGCTCACGAGAGAGAGGAGACGACGACATGTTGGGCGAGATGATCGGCGAAGTCCATGGGAAGGTGGGGCCGGCGGGGGTGGTCGACGAGCACGGCATCGCCGAAGTTTCTGGGCAGGAAACTGGGAAGATTTTGGGAATGGAAGTGACGAACTGGGTGACGTTCAGGGCCGTCCCAAGGCCCGACG
>CAYOUM010000183.1:0-3139 GCA_964407185.1 uncultured Methanomassiliicoccales archaeon
AAGGAGATCGATTCGAAGGGATTCGAAGCGGACCTTCGGAAGCTCCGAAAGGAGTGGAGCCTCTGACGGACTTCGTCCTGGACACGATGGCCCTCGTCAAGCACCTCGAGGACGATCTGCCCGGGGCCGCGGACCGCGCGTTTCGGGACGCAGAGGCAGGGAGGAGCCGCCTGTTCCTCCCGGAGATCGCGTTGGGGGAATTCGTGTACGTCGCCCTCCGAGGCCGACTTCATGTCCCCCATCCGAGGGTCGTCGTGGAAGAAGTGCTCGACCAGGTCCGTGCCGCGGGGCACATCACCCTTTCCTCCTTGCCCCCTGCCGCATGGGACGTTTTCTTGCGCCTCGAAATTCCGGAATTGCATGACCGGATCATTGCCTCCGATGCGCTCCACCGGGGGTTGCCCTTGGTTACGAATGATCCCGCGCTTGCCTCCGTGCCGGGCCTTCGAGTCGTATGGCGGTAGCCGCATTGCGATGCTCCACCCATGGCTGAACCGCCACCGGGGCGAGGCGCTGTACACTGCGGGCACGGTCACGAGAGCGAGCGCTTGGACCGTTGGCGCCGTCGAATCCTTGACCGCGTTGCCCGGCGGGATCCCCTTCCGACAGGGCGTCCCGAAAGTTCGACGAGCTGAGCGGAAACTAGTTATAGGCACAATGGCGCTCACCATAGCACCATGGCAACCTCCATCCAGGTGAGCCGTGAGCTTCACACGAGGCTCAAAGCCCTCAAGGAACGAATGAACGCGAAAACCTTCGAGGAGCTCCTCCGACGGCTCCTCGAGCGACCCCGCCACTCCCTCCGGGAGCGGTTTGGCTCCCATCCGGACATGAAGCCCTTCGCGCACCGGGACGAGTCCCATGGGCCCTGAAGCGCGCTTCGACCGAATCCTCGATTCCTTTGCCTGGGTCGAGTACTTCCGCGGGACGGAGGTGGGCCGGGCCGTCGCGGAGGAACTGGAGGCGGCGGTCATCGGCACGCCCCTCGTCGTCGTGGCCGAGCTCCGAGACAAGTACGTTCGGGAGCGGGTGCCGAACTGGTCCCGGGACCTCGCGTTCATCAAGGAGGTGACGACGCTCCTTCCGGAAGACGAGGGAATCGCGGTCCGCGCGGGGGAGACGAAGAACCGGATGCGGGCCGAAGGCCGGCGCGACTTCGGGCTCATCGACGGAATCATTTACGAAACGGCGCGTGCGGTTGACGCGGTCCTCGTCACCGGCGACCCCCACGTCCGCGGCGCCCGAAGCGTCCGGTCCCTCGAGTGAACGCCGGGGGCCGGCCTCCGTGCGGGTTCTGTCCTCACGACGGCCCTTCACGAAATCGATCCTACCGCTGTGCGAGACGCAGCGGGAGGACCTCGCCCTCGCGCGCGCGAGAAGTCCCGCCACCGACGCGGAGGAAGTCAGTGGACCCGCCGAAGCCCCCCGGACTTTGTCGGAATCCGCGTCGAGCGACGCGATGTGTGGGCCCGACGGATCCGACGGCCGCGTCGCCGAGGCTCTCCTCGGTCGCAGATGCGCCCCGCCGGTCCCCCGAGCACGACCGGCTCACCAGACTACATCGCCCCGCGCTCGAGAATCCGGCGGCCGTCGACGACGGCTTTTCAACGCATCCTCGAGGGCCGACGGCCCCGGCGTGGCACCGACGGACCGCTGTTTGGTGCACGTTCTTCTCGCTGATCTCAGCGGAAGCCCTCGCTCTACGAGATCTCTACTCGCGCGCGCCCACGGTCTCTCCTCTCGACCCGTTCCGCGTCCACTCGTCCATGAACAGCGGCGCCGCGGGGGCCTGGCCCAGGCCGAATGCGGCCGCGGCGCCCACGATTCCCCACAGGGGCAGCAATCCATACGCCAGGAGGAGTGTCGCTCCGGAGGCGACCGCCATGATCGCGACGAGGGGCCGCACCCGCTTCGCCACCCGCAGATGGGTCGTGAAGACGCTGTTCGCCAGGATGAGCGGACTCGCGAGGGCGAGGAGGACGAGGGTCTCGTAGCTCGCCGCGGAGTACACCTCCCCGAAAATCCCGAGGAGCCATCGGCCGAAGACGACCACCACGAGGATTCCCAGGGCGAGAAGGGGCAAGGAGAACCCGACCGTGTGGCGTACGTCCCGGGTGTAGCTCGCCCCGGGATGGGAGCCCTCCACGAACAGGGACGTTGTGAAGGCCCCGGGGACGACGTACAGGACGCCTGCGGCCGCGGCGGCGACGAAGAAGTGCGCGCTCGCCACCGGACCTCCCCGAGGCTCGGACGTGTTCAGGATCATGAGCGGCAGAAGGGACAGGGGGATCGCGGCGACGATGGCGGCCGCCTGATTCCACAGGCTGTACCCCACGATTGCCTTGCTGCGGATTCCATTGAAGGCGACGGTGAGACGATATCGGGACACGAAGCGCGGCAACAGAACGAAGCCCCCGATGGCCAAGGAGACGCCGAGGGCCACCGTCCACGAAAGGAGAATCCCGAGGATCCCGAGGATGCCCGCGGCGAAAACGGGAATCGGCAACCGCAGGAGGCCGAAAATCGTCGCGCGAATCGAGCCGTAGTCTGCCCGCCGGGAGGCCACGAAGGCTGTGTCGAGGATCGCACTGACGGCGAAACCCGCCACGGATAGGAGGAAGGTCGCCGCGAGCGCCGGATCGGCCCGCACGAATCCCAGGGCCGGAGCCCACAGATCCACTCCCGCGAAGAAAATCAAGCTGAGGGCGACGGCCGCGACCGCGGAAACCAGGAACGCGGCGTTGATGAGCCTCGCCTTGTCCTGTTCCGCGGGCAAGAAGCGAATGATCCCGTAGGTCATCCCAAGCGTCGCGATGCCCGACAGGAAAAGGATGACGCCCCACAGCGTCGCCCCAAACCCGACGTCCCCGGCCCGGTACGATCGCGCCACGACAAGCCAGAAGAAGAAACCCAGGACGTTGCCCAGCGCGGAGGTCGTGAGGAGGAAAAACGTGTTGCGGAACAGGGACGTATGGAGGGAAGAGCGGAGGCGCGCGAGGGCTTCCATGCGTAGCCCCTCCGCCATCGGGTCGGGCCATGGTGTGCCTCGATAAAAGCATTCCTCGCTTCTGTTGCGCCGTTACGGGTTCTGTTACGGTTGCGGGTGATCGACGAGCGCCCGCGCCCATAACTCCGCTCC
>CAYOUM010000184.1:0-3117 GCA_964407185.1 uncultured Methanomassiliicoccales archaeon
CGCCGCCATCCTCCGGCGGAGCGGACATCGCGTTCTGCTCACGAGGGAACCTACGGACTCATGGCTCGGAAAAACGGTGAAGCGAAGCTACGACGACGATGTCGGTCCCCTTGCAGAGACGTTCCTGTTCCTTGCGGACCGCGCTCGCCATACCGAGGATATTCGGAAGTGGCTCGAGGACGGAGCGATTGTCGTCGCCGACCGATACCAAGATTCCACCTTCGCATATCAGGGCGCTCGTCTGGAGGGCGTCGTCCACGATCCCCTCGGGTGGCTCCAGGCCGTGAGCGCACCCGCGATCGTGGACCCCGATCTGACGATTCTCCTCGACATCCCGCCGGCCCTTGGACTCCGCCGGATTGCCTCCCGCCGAAGAAAGGTTCGGTTCGAAACCCAGGCCTTCCTCGCCCGCGTGGCGGCGAATTACAGTCGTCTCGCTCGCTCCCGCCGATTCGTGCGAATCGATGGAACCGGATCCGCTGAGGATGTGACCGGAGAGGCCCTATCGGTCATTTCTCGCCGATTGGGCTTGCGACTCCGTTGACGAGGCCTCCTTGGACGAGAAACGCCTTGGCGAACAACGTGGCAAGGTCGCGATCTCCCCGCTCGACCTCGACGAGGAACGCTCGGCCGAACGCGATCTTCGTTTGCAACTCGGGGGAGTCGGAGGCCATGGTCGCGCGTCGATGCCGCCGCGCGGACTTGAACGTGCCCGCACGAGAATCACGGTTGAAAACGCCGCTGCGCGCACGATCAATTGTGCACGGACTCGCGGCTGGACAAACCTTTTAAGCGGACGGCCCGATGCTCGAGCGCTTCGGGATGCACTCATGGTCACGGAGGCCCATGCGAAGCCTTCTGCGCATCATAGCGTTGAGGGTTATCTCGGCGTCATATACGGTGACATCGGCTCTACCGCCTTTCGTTTCTCCGTGATCAGTCCGGTGGAGCGGAACGAGTTCGTTCAGGCGGCGCACGAAACGTGCGGGACCGTGCTCGCCCGCGTCGAAGAGGTCGAGCGGAGGACAGACCTGTCCCTCGAGAAGGCGCAACTCCTCGGGAACGGAGAGCCCGTCGATATCGAGGAAAAGATCTCGGCGTCCGCCGTCGTGATTGGATATCGCGACGATCGCGATTTGCTTCAGGTTCCGCGGACCCCATTCCGGGCGGGCGAGCCCGTCTTGCGGGCCGAGGCCTCGGTGATCAAGACGGTTCTCGGGCTCCGGGACGACAAGCATCACGGCGCATACATCGGCCTCCTCGCCGGCCACGACATCCGGGTCTACCTTGACATCAACACGATGGTTCAGAAACACGTGAGCGTACTCGCAAAAACGGGCGGCGGGAAATCGTACATGACAGGTGCACTGATTGAGGAGCTGATGAAACACCATGTGACGTGCGTGATCCTCGATCCGCACGGCGAGTACGCAAGCCTCGCGGAGAGGGGAAAGGTCGGCCACGGGGCCGAGCGGTTCGGCGTCGAGCCACGGGGCTACCGGGACCAGATCCAGGTGTTCTCGCCGGACATCAAGATCAATCCACACGCGCAGCCTCTGAAGTTCACGCTCAGCAATCTCGACGCGCGGGACATCCTCTCGCTCACGAGCGGGAGAGGCAAGGTGCGGCAGCATCTCACGGCGCTCCGCAAGGCCCTCGACCTGATGCGTCAGTCGGCGCGGGACTACAGCATGATGGACATCATCCGCGTCCTTGAGCGGGAGGACGATCCGCAGAACGCCTCGCTGATCGACGAGCTCGAGTACCTCGCGGAGGTGGACATCTTCGCCCGCGAGGGCACGCGGATCGACGAGCTTGTCATGAAGGCAAAGGCGACGATCATCGACCTGAAAGGGACCCCGCCGGATATCCAGGAGCTCGTCGTGAACCGCCTCTGTACGGCCCTCTTCGAACTCCGGAAGGTGAACAAGCTCCCGCCATTGATGCTCGTCGTCGAGGAGGCCCACAATTTCTGCCCACAAGTGGGGCAAGTCGCCTCCTCGAAAATATTCCGGACGATTGCGAGCGAGGGCCGGAAGTTCGGCCTCGGGCTCTTGATCGTCACGCAGCGCGCCGCGAAGGTCGACAAGAACGTTTTGAGCCAGTGCAACACGCAGATCATCCTGAAGGTCACGAATCCGAACGATTTGAAGGCGATTTCCTCGAGTGTGGAGGGGCTCACACCGGGGATGGAGGAGGAGATTCAACGGCTCCCGATTGGCGTTGCGATTGTGACCGGCGCTGGGCTTCAGATGCCGATGATGGTTGAAGTACGGCCTCGGGAGACCCGCCATGGAGGGGAAAGTGTCATGGTGATTCCGGAGTGAGCGCGTGGCCAGGTCGGAATGACATTCTCCCTCCCGCGAAGGAGGAGCCGGGTCCCACGCGATAGACTTTCCCGGGAAGTTCAATTGGGTGCAGACCGTGTGCGGGCGAGTCGGCGAACAGCCAAGCCAATGGGACGAGGCGTTCCACCATCCTAACTGGCGGGGCATCGTAAATCGAATCGCCGAAACCATTGGGTTCGGGGTGAGGCCTCGGGACAAGCTGCTCATCGCTGCGTACTATGGACTCCTGGGGGCGTCGTCTATCGGACGTCTCCGACCGGCGGTGAGCGGAATGCACCCTCAGTTCTGGCTGGGCGAGGTACGGGCGAACACTCCGCTCGGCCGGTTTGAGTGCCGGGGAGGGACGACGGATTTTGACATTGTTAACCCGAACTACGAGACCGGCCTGATCCACGCGGTGCGAGAACGTCTTACATCCGGCCTCGGCGAGCCGGTGCTTGTCGTTGACGTGGGCGCGCATATCGGCAAGTACGCGATCTTGGCGGGACGCCTGCTTCGGGACCGCGGGAAGGTGATCGCGATCGAGGCAGACCCGGACAACTTCCGCGTCTTGGAAAATAACGTTTCCCTGAACGGACTCACGAACGTCAGATGCATCAATGTAGGGTGCTGGAACATCGAAGGGACCCTGATGCTTCATCGTGCGCGTGGCAACCTGGGTGGGCACTCGTTTGTAGAGACGCGAGGGGGGGACTCCATTGCAGTTCCCGTCAAGACGCTTGACTCAATCCTCCGGGAGCAGGGAATCAGCCGGATAGACCTGATGAAG
>CAYOUM010000185.1:0-3086 GCA_964407185.1 uncultured Methanomassiliicoccales archaeon
GAGTGTCTTCTTCTCCATGTTCCCTCTCCCGCTATGCAACGTCCGCATTCGACTAGATTATAAAGCATGTCAGGGACTGGTGTGCAAGCTTACGTACCCCCGTTGCCGAGTTTCAAATGCTTCCTCAGCTATCTATTCTACCAATACTATTCAATCAACCTACCTATACGCTCGAACAAGAACAATGCAGCCCTGGATGCAGGTTGTTTTTACCTTGCACAATATCCCTCCAACGGTGACCCGGTATAGACGGGAAATACGGGGAAAGCGAGCCTATAGGGTCACCCCCCTCCCCCCTCTACATGACGGGGTAATCCGGGGGAGTGCAAAGCTAGCGGTGCAAGGCTGAGTGCAAAGACTGTGCAACGGGTGTTGCGGAGCTAGGTGACAATCTACTATCGACAAGACGCCGAGAAAGGTCCAGTTCCTTGAATAATCATTTGATCCTGGAAGACGACGATTTATCCGCTGGATCGATTATCAAATTTCCGGCTTATTTCAAACGGCGACTCAAGGCCACGGTCCAGCCACCTACCATACGCTCGGTCAATTCGAGTGACTCTGGAATGCAGGCCGACCCTATGGTATCCACCGTTGCTCCCTTGGTTCATCCTGGAATGCTTGTACCGGATGTTTTGGAGCTAGACAGGGGGTGACCACCCCCTGGGGTATAGGGAGTCCCCTAAATAACCTGCCTGCATAGCTAAACAATGCAGGAAACTGCACAGATTAGAGATAGCCCCTGCACGAGGGGAATGCAGTCAGATAGCAGGCGGACTGCAATGAGATGGTCCGGGGTTACCGGGGTGGGTAGGGCGATGAGAAGATAGTGGTTTGGTTTTTCGCCCATGCATTTTTTCTTAAGGGGTTAATAAAAAGTCGGATAAGTATCCTCAAAAGGTGCTGGAGAATGGAAATAGTGTTGGAGGGGGTGACAGGGGGGAGAGGGAATTAGCTACGATTTTGGAGTCTTTAGAGTGGTTGACAACCAACCATTTAGCTTCGACTGGCTGACCAGCGTGTAACCAATCCAGGCTCCTTGGTCAGCCAGTGGTAGAACCACTTTAGCTTCAACGGTCGAAAATGGCTAAACGTGGTTAACCAGGGTATACAGTCGGTTGCCCTACCTTCCCAAGCGAGCCGAGCCTAGAGCAAACGTGAAGGCAAGGATTGTACAATCCGCTTTATCTTGCCGTCATATAAGCCGGGGGATACTGGCAGTATGGAGAGGTAAGGCGGCTATTTACTTCGTCTTTGTGGCTGAAGCAGCAGAGCGTTTTAACCGCCGTCGAATAGCGGTAGACACAGCTTTGTACTCAGTGGCTAGTGCCTCGTATTCCTTCTTGAATTCGGGGTCTTCCAAGAGTTTATTTTTGTGCTCTTTCCAATCCATATTGATTTTCCTGTAATGGGAACCGTGGTCGGGAGTGAATAGGTTGCTAAGGAATCGTATAACAAGCCTAAAAACTTAGCCTAGTCAAGCTCCAGATGCTCCTTGATAGCGGCGCGCACTTCGTCCCGAAGCTGTGGGTCTTCCAAGTAACCCATTAGGCCTTTCAGCCTCTGCTTTGAGACGGTTCTTATCTGGTGAGCCATAATTATCGAGCCCAACGGCTGCCCCGCTTTTCCCTGAGGAAGAAAGACCTCAGAAGGATACAAGCCGCGCTTGGTTGAAGTGAGAGGCAGAACCGTGACGTTAGGCATGACCTGGTTGAATTCTTCGTTACTCACAATGAGAACCGGTCGAGTTCCTTTTTGTTCGGCTCCCGCTACGGGGTCCAGATTAGCCTCCATAACAGCCCACTGAAAGACCGACATTAGTCTATCCTCCCTGCAGTTTCGGCATCGGCAGACTGAAAGGCAATCTCAGTCTCGCTGATATCTTTAAGCAGCGCGGGGTCTTTGGCACCTTCTTCCCATCGGGCTTTTCGCGCCCGCCTTCGTAATTCCTTCAGTTCTTTGACTAACGCCCGCTCGACCAGAACGTTCTTGCTCGGTGCTACACCCTCGGCCATAGCCTTATCCAGAGCAGCAAGGACATCCGGGTGTAAATTAAAGGTGGCTTTCTTTGTCTTTTCGCTCATATTCATCTAACCTCCATCTTCCATCCACAACTGTTCCACATCATATGATAACACTGGCTTCCATATTATGCAAGTCTTATGGGGAAGTCTCTTTGTCCTGTATATCCCAGTATCGTATCATGCTACAACTGGTGACCAAACAAGCGTTGAACTTGTATGGATTTATGTGTATGATGCTCTTAAAATGTAATGTGGAGAGATCGATGGTCAGGAAGGTGACACACCTTATCCACAGAGACGGGTAAAGGCTCACATTGAGGCGTGGACATAATGGCTGATGATAAAGAAGAACTGAAGCGGCTGCGCCGTCAGTTAGAGGATGTAACCGCCGAGCGGGATAAATTGCTGGCGCAGAATCACCGTCTACCCCATGAATTCGGTAGTCCACAGAAAGTTAACCCCGCAAATCGGTCAAATCTTGTCAGTGCCACTTCGAGTCCTTCAGCCACTAGTTCCGTGGCAATCAACAACGAGTCCCCTTTGTCAGAGAAGGTCAGACTTTTTCGCTCCTTGTTCCGTGGGCGGGAAGATGTCTTTCCCAAACAGTGGTGGAGCCAGAAGAGCCAGAGGGTAGGCTACAGTCCGGTTTGCAGTTGCGAATGGAACCCGGCGTATTGCGGTAAGCCAGGAGTGAAATGTGGCGACTGCCATAATCAGGACTTCGCGATGGTAACCGACGAGGTAATTCGGGCCCATCTGGAAGGGAGACATACCATTGGAATCTATCCTCTTTTGTCGGACGAGACCTGCCACTTACTGGCGGTCGATTTTGACAAGCAGTCCTGGATGGAGGATGCGGCCGCGTTCCTGGAAACGTGCCGACAAATGGACATTCCAGCAGTGATTGAACGCTCACGGAGTGGGAACGGTGCACACGTCTGGATATTCTTCTCGGAGGCGGTGCCGGCTTCAGCGGCACGCAAGCTCGGATGTTACCTGCTGACAGAAACCATGACGCGCCGCCATCAACTGGGGATGGACTCATATGACCGCCTTTTCCCC
>CAYOUM010000186.1:0-3053 GCA_964407185.1 uncultured Methanomassiliicoccales archaeon
GGGCTTCCGCTGCTCCAGGATGAACGCGGCCGCGCGCCGGTTGGCATTGCCGTTCAGGGCGCCGCAGAGGCCGCGGTCAGGCGTCACGTGCACGATCTGAATGCGCTTGACGTCATCCCTCACCTTGAGAAGGGGATGAATCTCATCCTCATCCTTGCGCTGGGCCATCAGGTGGGCCATGACGTCCAGTATCTTGTCGGCGTACGGACGCGCCGCCAGCGTCAACTGCTGCGCCTTCCGCATCTTGGACGCGGCGATCATCTCCATGGCCTTGGTTATCTTGGCCGTGCTCTGGACGCTGCGGATGCGCCGTCGTATTTGCCGGATGTTTGGCATGAGTGGACTCTGTCTCCGTCCTCGCGGTCAGCGAGCTATTTCAGCGCGGCGATGACCTCGTCCGACTTGACGATGGTCGTCAGGGCGGGCAGCGCGCTCTTCAGCGCCATCTCGTGCGCCTCTTTGTTGGCCGCCGCGCAGCAGTCCTCCACGACATAGACGTTGTAGCCCATGTCGGAGGCCTCCCGCGCCGTGCCCTCCACGACGAAGTTCGTGGCGACTCCCATCAGAAAGAGATTGCGTATGCCTTTCGTGCGCAGAATGGCGCCCAGGTCGGAGCTGCAAAACGCGCTGATGCCGTGCTTGGCCACCACGGGTTCGCCCGGCAGCGGGGCCACGTCCGCGTGGACCTGCGAGCCCCACGAGCCTTCTATGCAGGCGTTGCTCTGGGCCACCGCCTGCCACATGCCGCAGTTGATGGCCCGTTCCGGATAGCCCGGGCGGTACTTCACGCCCACGTACATGACGAAGACTTTCGCCTTCCGCGCCGCGTCCAGGACCTTCCTGGCGTTGGAGAGCACCTTCCGCTCCTTGACCTGCGCAGCGAAGCCGAAGTCCTTGAACGCGCCGCGCTCGTCAACGATATCGTTTTCGAGGTCCAGCGCCACGACCGCGGTCTGCGACTTGTCAATGGTCAGAGCCATGGCCTCACTCTCCCTTCGACTGCGCGCGCGAGCGGTATCCGGCTACGCCTTCCACGTCTGCTTGAACTCCACAATGGCCTTTTTGAGGGCCTCTTCCACCTCAGGCTTGATGTCCTTGTCAGCCCTGATGGACTTGCTCACGGTCGGCTTCTGGGTCTCCATGAACTTGAGAAACGCCGCCTCCAGGTCGCGCACCTTGTCCACCGGCACCTCGTCCAGATAGCCGTTGACGCCCGCGTACAGGATCATCACCTGCTGCTCCATGGAGTAGGGCCTGTACTGGGGCTGCTTCAGCAGCTCCGTCAGGCGCTGGCCTCGCTCCAACTGGGAGCGGGTCGCCTTGTCCAGGTCCGCCGTCCCGAACTGGGCGAATGCGGCAAGCTCACGGAACTGGGCGAGGTCAATGCGCATGCGGCCAGCCACCTTCTTCATGGCCCGCGTCTGCGCGGCGCCGCCCACGCGGCTGACCGAGAGGCCCACGTTCACCGCGGGGCGGATGCCTCCGTTGAACAGGTCCGCCTCCAGATAGATCTGACCGTCGGTGATGGAGATGACGTTCGTCGGAATGTAGGCGGAGACGTCTCCTGCCTGCGTCTCGATGATGGGCAGCGCGGTGAGCGAGCCGCCCCCGTTCTGCTGGTCCAGCTTCGCGGCGCGCTCCAGCAGGCGGCTGTGCAGATAGAAGACGTCGCCCGGGTACGCCTCGCGGCCCGGCGGGCGGCGGAGCAGCAGCGAGGCCTGGCGATAGGCCCAGGCGTGCTTGGACAGGTCGTCGTACACAATCAGGGCGTCCTTGCCCCGCGCCATGATCTCCTCGCCGATGGCGCAGCCGGCGTAGGGGGCCAGATATTGCAGCGGCGCGGGGTCCGAGGAGTTGGCGACCACGACGATGGTGTAGTCCATGGCCCCGTGGGCCTCCAGCTCGGCCACCACCTTCGCCACGGTGGAGGCCTTCTGGCCGATGGCGACGTAGATGCAGACCAGGTCGCCGCCCTTCTGGTTGATGATGGCGTCCAGGGCGATGGCCGTCTTGCCCGTGAAGCGGTCGCCGATAATCAGCTCGCGCTGGCCGCGCCCGATGGGGATGATGGCGTCAATGGCCTTGATGCCCGTCTGGACGGGCGTGTCCACGGACTTCCGCTTGGTCACGTCAGGAGCGATGCGCTCCACCGGGTACATCTGTTTGGTCTTGACAGGCCCCTTGCCGTCCAGCGGCTTGCCCAGCGGATCAATAACGCGACCGACAAGCTCCGGGCCAACGGGCACCTCGGCCACGCGGCCCGTGCTTTTGACCTGGTCGCCCTCCTTGATCTTCTCCGATTCGCCCAGGAGGATGACGCCCACGGTGTCCTCCTCCAGGTTGAACGCCATGCCGATGATGTCATGAGGAAACTGGAGCAGCTCGCCGTACTTGGCCCCGCTGAGCCCGTACACGCGGGCGATGCCGTCGCCTACCTCCACCACGGTGCCCACGTTCACCATGCGGGCGCTCGCGTCGAACTCCTCGATCTGGCGCCGGATGATGGAGGATATATCCTGTCCGCTGACTGCCATAATCCCTTACCCCCAGGCCCGCAATTGTCGGGTTGTTGAGCGGGGACCGCTCGCGGCCCCGCGAATTCGCGTTCTGCTAGTGTTTTCTATCCGGCCAGACTCTGGCGCAGGCGCTCCAGGCGCGTGCGCGTGCTGCCGTCGAGCAGCCGGTCGCCGACGCGCACCACCAGCCCGCCCACGATAGCCGGGTCCACGGACGTGGCCGTCTGCACCTGCTTGTCGCCCACCAGCCCCTTGAGTCTGGCGGCCAGCTCCTGCACCTCGGCGTCGCTCAGCGCGATGGCCGTGGTGGCCTGCGCGCGGACGACGCCCTGTCGCGCGTCCAGCATGCGCTGGAACTCCCTGGCGACGCCCCGCGCCAGCGACGCCCGCCTTCGCCGAATAAGAAGGCTGGCGAAGTTGTAGCCGAGGGGCCGTAGCTGCGGCAGCGCCTTCTTCAAGATGGCCTCTTTGTCCGAAAGACGCACATCAGGGTTGTCCATGACGCTGAGGAATACGGGGTCGCTGAAGACCTCCGCC
>CAYOUM010000187.1:0-1323 GCA_964407185.1 uncultured Methanomassiliicoccales archaeon
CACCTCTCGACTCGCATGTCTTAAGCGAACTCCCATAGCGGTGCCCGCCGGCAGGATCAACCGGAGTTGAAACCTTGCACACTCGTAGTGTCTTCGGAAATTGGCGTGTAGCTTGCACCTCTTGATGCGTCGAGCGTCAGATTTGAGAGGCCACGCGCAACGTGCGCGGAGATCTCAAAGCTCCACCGTGTCGGCAGCGTCAGAAATGGACCCGTCACGTGTCAGGGCCCTCGCCGAAAGCTGCCGTGCGGCTCGGTCGTTCGTGGCTCATATCACAGCCGTTGGCCGAGCCTTCCCACACATAGCTGGTCTCGCGATATAAGGGTTTCGACCTATCTCTATCGACCAGAAGATGCGTCGCGGATTTTCGACGCGACGACCGCGATGATTCCCCCGGTGAGGGCACCGGTCGCAATCACGAGGATTGGCGTGAGGGACGCGATCAGGTTCGTGATCGAAGAAGAGGATCCCACGAGAGCAAGGGCGACGAGGAAGACAAAGACGAGGACCGTCGCGAAGACGATCGAAGCGAACAGCACGAGCGTATACCCGATTCTCTCGAGGACGCGCGGTGCGACCACGCAGAGCTCGAACACAATGTCGAGCCAAGAAGGCTTCGACCGGTCTGATGTCATGAGGCGAACAGCTCGAAGGGGAGCAGGACCGCCACAAGGAGGATCATGAGTTGCGCGGGTACACCGAGTCCGTATCCAACAAGGACCAGGACGCTGGTGGAACCCCGGCTAAGGTTCAACAGGATTTCCCGAGTCGCCATCAGTGCCCCGGGCTGGCCGACGAGGCGGTCCGCCGCCATCACGGTTACGAACGTGGGTGCGATTGCGAGCGTCGCGCTCAGCGCGCCGTTTGACACGGCGAAGATGGACAAGGTCGTGGCAAGGCCAACGGCGAGGACAATGGGAACGGAGATCGCAACGCCAAGCGCGATGAAACGCCGCCGGCGTCGGATGCGGTCCGAGATCCGACCGAGGACGACGGAGATCACGCCACCGGAGAGCGCAAACAATGCGAACAGGGCGCCGAGCTCCGTCTTCCCGGTGACGAAAGAGAATGTGGCCAAGGGGATTGCGGTCACGAGGACTCCGTCGATGCCGCCCTGTGCGAGAAACGCAGTTGTCGTGCCCCCGCCGAGCGTCGTGGGCGCCCATGCGAAGGAGACTCGCTCAGACGGCTGCGCAAGGGCGGCAGTGGCGATTGCCGCCAGGGCTAGGATCCCCGAGGAAATGAGAAAGAGGATTTGGAAGCCGAACCGCGCGGCGAAAAGGCCACCAACCAAGGGGGCCGCGACGCTTGCGAGACTGAAGG
>CAYOUM010000187.1:1333-3036 GCA_964407185.1 uncultured Methanomassiliicoccales archaeon
AGAGATGTTCGATCTCCTCGATCAGTCGGCCGTCTCCTATCAAGTAATTCTGACCAAGCATGACGAATTGAAGATTGCCGAGCGCGACGAGGTCCTCGCCGCGACGATGAAGGCGCTGGAGAAGCGCCCCGCCGCCTTTCCTGAAGTGATTTTCACCTCGGCGCACGGCGGTGAGGGAATCCCCGAACTTCGCGCCGCGATCGTGCGGCTGTGTCTCCAAGGTAAGGAGAACGCTCCAGGGCAGGAAGAACAGCGGGATGTATGCGCCGAACAGAACTGCAAACGACACGTGGAGCGCGGGCCCGCGGAGGAACGCGAGAGCAAGCTGCGTTGCGGCGAGGCACGCGATTCCCGCGATCATCGTCTGAGTCGCACGGACGGATCGAACGCGCGTGAGCATCATCGCTCCGAGCGCGGCGACGAAGAGTCCGACGGCGTACAGGGACGCGATGAGGGCCGAGGAGAGGCCCAGCTCCCCTGCGAGGTAAACGACCCAGAAGGACGACGCAATCGAGGATCCAAAGGAGAGGAGGCCCAGCAGAGCGACGAGCTCCCGATAGCCACGGCGGCCCAAGGTCCCGACTCCTCGTCGCGGGCCCAGGCGGTCCATCGGGGCGGGATGTCTGGGACGGATAAAAGGCGATGCGGGCGTCCTTGCCGGTCCCTCACACAAAGGCTTTAACGAGTTGCGCCCGTCGGGCGATTTGCTGCGGGGATGGCCCAGCCCGGTAAGGCGCTGGATTGCTAATCCAGTGCGCGAAAGCGCTCGGGGGTTCAAATCCCCCTCCCCGCGTCGGCCCAAAGCCCAGGTCATGTTACGAGTGCGGAATGCTGACGCACACGCTGGCTTGCGCTCCCCCTCAAAAGGCGGCTAGTGGGCGGCCGCGCGGCGCTTCTTGAGGTATGCAATCCCCCCGCCCTCGAGGAGGATTTCGCGCTGTCGGGATGACAGGTCATACGCGACGGGGAAGAACGTTCCCCGCGTGGTGTTCGTCGCGGTGACAGGCTTCCCGGTGCGGAGACCCTCGATGAGTCCAGTGACGCGGATTCGGTCGCCCTGCGCGATTCCGTCGTAGTCCTTCGGGTTCGAGAGGACGAGTGGCGGGAGTCCGAAGTTCACCAGATTGTCCCGATGCATCCGCGCGAAGGTCTTCGCGATGACGAGTTTCACTCCGAGGAACATCGGGGCGGCGGCTGCGTGCTCTCGGGAGCTGCCCTGACCGTAGTTGTCTCCCCCGACGATCACCCCGCCCCCGCTCGCTTTCGCGCGCCCGACGAACGCGCGGTCGACGTATTCGAACGTGTGTTCCGCGATTGCGGGAATGTTGCTCCGGAGCGGGAGAACCTCCGCGCCGCCGGGAAGAATATGGTCCGTCGATATCCCATCGCCGAGCTTGACGAGAACTTCCCCTTCGATCGTGTCCGAGATTCCCTCAGGGACGGGGACGGGCCCAATGTTCGGCCCGCGATACACCTCGACCTTCGCACGCTCCCTCGGGGGCCACAGGTATCCGGAGTCGTCGATTGGGTATGCAGTAAGCTCCTTCACTTTCGGTGCGCGCCCGAGGTCGCGCGGGTCCGTGATCTTCCCCTTCAGCGCGGCTGCGGCCGCGGTCTCCGGGCTGCACAGGTAGATCTTGTCGTCGGGCGTCCCGCTTCGGCCGGGGAAGTTCCGGTTGAACGTGCGGACGGAGGCCCCGCGC
>CAYOUM010000188.1:0-686 GCA_964407185.1 uncultured Methanomassiliicoccales archaeon
GAGTGTTACTGCGTGTGTAGATCTCGGTGGTCGCCGTATCATTAAAAAAAAAACGCCCTCAAGCTACAAGCCGTTCGGTTCTGTGGCCCCGCCAAGCGCGATAGCGGGATGAGCCGCTCCCATTCCTCGCTAGCAACTAGGTTCTGGAGCCCGCTCTCCCGCCGCGAAACCCGGATTAGTATCCCGCGGAGGGTTTACGGTCGAGTAAGGGGAGGGGACACGGGCGGAGGAGGAGTACGTTCCGCCTCGCCGATTTCCTTCTCCCTTTCTAGGAAGACCTGAACTTCGTTCAGGCTCGGCTCCGCGTCCTCACGGCGCAGACTCAGCTTTTTGCACTCGATTGCGACCAACTTTTCGAACAGCCGCTCGTATTCTTCGAGCGCAAGCGGATCAGAATCTCGATAGTTCCTGAAATAGTCGCGCCAAGGCGATTGAGGAGGAACTCGCGATTCTCGATGCCATGATGGTCTCGCTCGTCGAACTACTCGAAAGCAAGGGAGTCGTCACCCAGGAGGAATGGGACTCTCGAGTTCGGGCGAGACTCGCGGAAGACGCCAAGCTCCGAAAGATGGACACCACTCGATCGCGGGAGTAGCCGAATTACGGAACTCGCCCCGTCCGATTCCCAAGCGTCTCTCGTGAACCTCATCGGGATCAACCCTTGCAAGGGTCGTGACCTTCTTCGC
>CAYOUM010000188.1:696-3011 GCA_964407185.1 uncultured Methanomassiliicoccales archaeon
GCACAGGGGATTCGACCGCTTCGGTGGTGGGAGGCCGAGAGGGCCAACAGGGCGATGAGCGTGGCGGTCGTCTTATGGACGATTCTCCTCCTGGCTCTGTCTTTGATCGTCTTCCTTTCTCAAGCGGGTTGAAGAACCCCTTGTCGGTGCGCGACCGCAGAATCCCTTCCGGACGCGATTACCCGACGAGCTTTCGAAGGACGGGGGGAATCAGGCAGGCTCTCCACCCGTGCTCGATTCGACTCCCGTTATCGGTTATCTGTGCTCCGTGCGTGGGGATCACGGGAATGGGCAGGAGGCGTCCCGCGCGTGCCCGAAATCGATTCTGCTGTCATTCCCAAGAATCCTGGCAGCCCCCATATTGTACAATGGGGAACAACCACGCGGAACGTTTATGGCGGATGGCCTTTTCTGTTCCCTGTGACGCGACGTTTGGTCGGTGGGTTCACCCTATGGATCATCGCGGCCATCGTCGCTGTCCCTGCTGCGGTCTCGGCTGTCCCAATCGGGACGACGGATGTTCTCGTGTTCCTCGTCGGTGAACCTTCGGCCTCAATTCCCCTTGGGGGTCAGGCGACTTTGGTCTGGATCGCCTACAACAATGGCACCTCCCCCAGCTTCCTCGCCGCGAGGCCGCCGACGGATGGCGTCTTGACGTTTGTCGCATCGCCCCTCGAAACAATCCTGCGACCCACAGAATCCATTGAGATTCGGCTCGAGGTCGAAGCCCCTCGGTATGGCGCCGCCCTCTCCCTCACGACCTACATGACCTTTGAGGCTACGGAACTCGCCACGGGCTCGACGGACACGTTGTCCTTTCTGCTCGAGATCGCTGTTCTCGGCGTCACGGAAGCAGACAATCCCCAAGGCAAGATCCTCGGGACTTTCCCGAATCCGCTGCCCGCCCCATTAGACAACGTGTGGGGCGCCTTCGCCCTCACCGTGGGCTTTTGGCTCCTCGCTGGCGCGACGATTGTTTACGTCATTGCCCCTCTAATGAAGGGGATCGCGAGCAAGACGAAAACCCGAGTGGACGACATCGTCCTTGGGATTGTCCGAGGTCCTGTTTTCATCCTCATTGCTTTTTTCGGCGCGGTGAATTCTCTTGGGATTCTCGGACTTCCGCCTGAGTGGAGGGATCTCCTTCGGAAGGGATACGGATTCGCGTTCATCACCATCCTGACGTGGATCGCGTACCGCGTCTTCCGGAACGTACTCATGACCTACGGCACGGAGCTTGCGCGACGGACTGCCAAGGACGTAGACGACCGGCCCATCCCCGCCCTCGAGAAGCTCGGCACGGTCGTGATCGTCATCCTCGGGATCGTAATCGCGGTCCAAAGCCTAGGTTACGACATCACGCTCTTCCTCGCAGGCCTCGGAGTAATCGGTTTGATTGTCGCGTTTGCGGCGCAGGACACGTTGAGCAACTTCTTCGCCGGGATCCACCTGATGCTCGATCGTCCGTTCCGGAAAGGGGACCTCATTCAGCTGGAGACCGGAGAGGTATGCGAGGTCCGCGATGTCGGCCTCCGGAGCACGAAGCTGTATTGGGGGAAGGTGAACGTGGTCCTGATCCTCCCGAACAACAAGATCGCGGGCACGAAGGTGGTCAACTTCGATCGGCCTAATCTCCCGTTCAGGGTCCACGTTACCGTGGGCGTAAGTTACGACTCGGACATCGAAAAGGTGAAACGAGTGTTACTGGGTATCGGGGACGCCAAACCCGATGTCTTGCATGATGTGGGCCATGCCGCCGCGTTCCAGGTCGATGAGTTTGCGGATTCCGCGGTCCTCGTCCGGTTGATCTTCTGGGTCGCAAGCCCGAGGGACCAGTGGCGCGTGGCGAGCGAGGTTCGGGGGGCAATCCTGTGTCGGTTCAGGGAGGAAGGAATCGAGATCCCGTTCCCGCACCGGGTTCTTTGGACCCGCGAGAGGGCGCGAATCGAAGCTGAGCCCAGAGCCTAGTACACCGCCGTGATCCCCACGAGGTCCCGTACGACCTCCGGGTCGAGGTCGAATCGCTCCGCGAAGAGTCGGTAGCAGTACAGCTCTTCCTTCGTCCGGAGGGGCACAGGTGCCCGCTCCGCCTCGCGATCGAACTCTGCGTCCGAGATCTGGCGCTCCGCCTCCCGGCGGACGATGTCAAGGGATCCGGTGCCCTCCGCAAACTTCTGCTTGCCCCTCCAAATAAGGGCTTCTGGGAGGATGTCTCGGAACGCTCGCCGGAGGAGCCATTTCTCGAGACGCTCCGGGCCATGAATCTTGAGACGAGTGGCAAGGCTCAGCGCGAACCCCACGTGTTCCCAGTCGAG
>CAYOUM010000189.1:0-2997 GCA_964407185.1 uncultured Methanomassiliicoccales archaeon
CATCCGCTCTTCGGGGTTGAGCTTCCCTTCTTTTCGGAGCAGCGGGGCGAACTCGTCCTGGAGGGCCCCCTCCACAAGGGCCTTCTTGCGGAGGACGAGGGCGTCGCCTGCCTCAACGAGCACGAGGTCCGTGTTCCGACCGAGCCGATGCCGCTCGCGGACCGCCTTTGGAATCACGATCTGACCCTTGCTCGACACCTTCACGATGTGCACAGATCGGTAAGACGGGTCTTACTTCATAAGCCTTGCGGGGGGTGCCCCGAATGCGCGTGAACGGTGGAGCGCGGTTCGGCCGGCAGGGGGTTGCCGCGTGACAACGTCCCGCGTTCTCGTGACCGGCGGAGCCGGCTTTATCGGCAGCCACCTCGTGGACGACCTTGTCCACCGTGGGCACGTCGTCTCGGTGGTCGATCGCTTGGAGCCGCAGGTTCACAAGACGCGGCCGAACTACCTGAACCGGAAGGCGCACTACGAATTTCGGGACTTCCGCGACGAGGGGCTCCTGCCGAAACTCCTCGAGGGTGCCGATGTCGTGTATCATTTCGCCGCGATGGTCGGCGTTGGGCAGAGCATGTATCAGATCACCCGCTACGTCGACGATAACGTTGGCGGCACCGCACGGCTCCTTCAGGCCCTCGTTGACGGCAACCGTAACCTGAAGAAGCTGATCGTCGCCTCGTCGATGAGCATCTATGGCGAGGGCGCGTACGCGTGCACAACGCACGGACGCCTGTCCCCATCCCTGCGACCGGAAGCCCAGCTCGCGCGAAAGGAGTGGGAGGTCCGCTGCCCGCACTGCGGGCAGGTCGTGACGCCCGTGGCGACGGACGAGTCAAAGCCCCTGGTGGCGAACTCCGTGTACGCGGTCACGAAGCGGGACCAGGAGGAGCTGTGCCTCGCGATCGGCCGCGCCTACGGGATTCCCACCGTCGCACTGCGGTTCTTCAACGTATATGGGCCGAGGCAGAGCCTCGATAATCCCTACACCGGGGTGTGCGCAATCTTCCAGTCGCGGATCAAGAACGGCCGGCCGCCCGTCGTCTTCGAGGACGGGAAGCAGACCCGGGACTTCGTGTCCGTCCGGGACATCGTGCGGGCGTGCATCCTCGCGATGGAGAAGAGTGGCGCAGATTACGAGGCCGTGAACGTGGGATCGGGGAAGCCGATTTCGATCGGCGAGGTCGCGCAGGTCCTCCTGAAACTCTATAAGAGCAATCTCCCCCCGAAGATGGCGCACAGGTTTCGGGCAGGCGACATCCGTCACTGCTCCGCGGATCTGACGAAGATCCGGAAACTTCTCGGGTACGCGCCCGCGGTGTCGTTCGAGGACGGGATGCGGGATCTCGTCTCCTGGGGGCAAACCGTCGAGGCCACGGATCGGTTCGACGAGGCGCTCGACGAGCTGAGGTCGAAGGGACTCGTCGAGGGGTGAGCCGACGAAGGTCGTCGTCACGGGAGGAGGGGGTTTCGTCGGCTCCCACGTCGTCGAGCGGTTCGCGAAGCAGGGCCACGACGTCCTCGCGCTGGACAACTTCTCCCGATGGTCCACCCTGGGAGACCACTTCCTCGGACCTTGGGTAAAGACGTACAACTGGGACTACGTCGGCCGCCTCGATGGCGTGACCCGCCGAGAAGTGGACGTCCGCGACGCGAAGGCGGTCGAGTCGGCGGTCCGCGATGCGGACGTGATCGTTCACACCGCCGCGCAGGTGGCGGTCACGACATCGATGAAGGATCCCCGCACGGATTTCGAAATCAACACGGTCGGCACGTTCAACGTCCTCGAAGGCGCGCGGAAGTCCGGGTCCGACCCAACGATCGTGTTCTGCTCGACGAACAAGGTGTACGGGGACAACGTGAACCGAATCCCCGTGCAGGAGGAGGCGACGCGGTACGTGTTCGACGACCCGCGCTTCGCGCAGGGGATCCCGGAGGACCTGCCCACGGACCTGTGTCATCATTCGCCGTACGGCGCGTCGAAGCTCGCGGCGGACCTCTACGTCCAGGAATACGCGCACAGCTACGGGATGAAGGCGGGCGTCTTCCGGATGTCCTGCATCTACGGGACGCGCCAGTTCGGGATGGAGGATCAGGGCTGGGTGGCCCACTTCGCCCTGTCCGCGTTCTTCGGGAAGCCGCTGACAATCTACGGGGACGGGAAGCAGGTGCGGGACGTGCTTTTCGTGGAGGATCTCGTGGACGCGTACGAGGCCTTCGTGGACCGGGCGCCCCGGTCGGGGGGGAAGGTCTTGAACGCGGGCGGCGGGCCGGCCTTCACGATGTCGCTGTTGGAGCTCACGTCTATTTTGGAACGGAACCTCGGTCGCACGATCCCCGTGTCCTTCGCGGACTGGCGCCCGGCGGACCAGAAGGTCTACATCTCGGACACCCGTCGCGCGAGGACGGAACTGGGCTGGGAGCCGAGGATTCGACCCGAGGAAGGCGTGAAGAGAATTCTCGAGTGGATTCGGGCGGAGCGGTTTCAGCAGCGGGGGTCTTCGACGACACCACGAGGCCCATCATCGCCGTCTGGGCGGCCTACGGCCTGACCGCCAACGGCGACTTCCTGTCCGTGCCACTGAGCCTGTCAGGGGCCGTGACCGTGAGTCGCCGCACGGCCTCAACTACAGCACCCGGAACCCCGATTCGACGTACCGGGTGCAACAACCATTCCCCCGTATTCTATGAAATAAGTATTAATACTTAATTCGAATAGTACGTGGATATGCACGCGGAAGCCGCCCTCGTTCGGGACGCACGGGACCGAAGCCTGCCCCGGTCCATCCTGGCGCCGCAGGAGCGGAAAAACCACCGGCCTCGCTCCCGCTACCGGCTCGTGCTGCGCGACGCGGGGGACGTGGAGGCGGCGAGGGCCCTCGGCATCCCCGTGTTCGCCATCCCGGACTCCATGGTCACGATGCTGGGCTATCCGATGCGGTTCCCCACGCTCGTCGTGGTGCCGCGGGGCCAGCGGGGGGCCGTGGCGGCGGACCTTCC
>CAYOUM010000190.1:0-2996 GCA_964407185.1 uncultured Methanomassiliicoccales archaeon
CCTTTGGATTCCGGGGCTTCCGCTGCATCAGCCCCCGCTCCTTCGCTTCCACGCCGAGCGCGAGGGCGGGGAACCCGTCCGTGATGAGGTTGATCCACAGGAGCTGAATCGGCAACAAGGGGAGCGGAATGAAGAACGCGGAGGCGAGAAACAGGACGAGCACCTCGCCGGAATTTGTGCTCAACAGGTACCGGACGAACTTGCGGATGTTCTCGTAGATTCCCCGGCCCTCCTCGACGGCCGCCACGATCGACGCGAAATTGTCATCCGTGAGCACCATGTCCGCCGCCTCCTTCGCGACGTCCGTGCCCGTGATGCCCATCGCAACGCCGAGATTCGAGCGCTTCAGCGCCGGTGCGTCGTTCACCCCGTCACCCGTCATCGCGACGATGTGCCCGCCGGCCCGCCACGCGTCGACGATCCGCAGCTTGTGCTCCGGGGAAACACGGGCGTACACGCGCGTCCGCTCCACCCGCCCACGCAAGTCCTGATCGGTCAATTCATCGAGCTCCTCACCCGTGAGGGCAAGGTCTCCGTGGTGGAGGATTCCCATCTCCCGCGCGACCGCCATCGCCGTGAGCTTATGGTCTCCGGTAATCATGACGATCTGAATTCCCGCCCTCTTCGCCTGCTTGATCGCTTCAATCGCGTCCTTCCGCGGAGCATCCATCATGCCCGCAAGGCCGAGGAATACGAGTCCGGTTTCGAATGTCTCTTCCCGCGTCTCCGGGAGTGTAAGGAGCTCCTTGTACGCGAGCCCGAGGACACGAAGGGCGCGGGTCGCCATCTCTTGGTTCTTGAACGCGAGCTCCCGTCGGCTAAATTCGTCCAATGGTTGGACGCCGCCATCGAGAAGAATCCGGTCACAGCCCGCGAGGACGCGTTCCGGCGCACCTTTCACGAAAACGATATGAGACCCGGCGGCCGCAGTGCTGCCCTGGAGATTCCCACGCACGGCGTGGGCCGTGGACATCTTCTTGCGTTCCGACGAGAACGCAATCTCCGTCACGCGGGGCAGGGTCTCTTCGAGCTGCTCCTTCCGCAGGCCCGCCCGCATCCCGGCGACGACGAGCGCAATCTCCGTCGCGTCCCCTTCGACCGCATACGATGAATTCTTCACCCGTACGTTCGCATCGTTGCAGAGCATCGCGCATCGGAGGGCCATCACGAGCGCTGGGTTAGCCGCAAGGTTGACCCGCGAGCCCTCGACGTTCATTTCGCCGCGGGGGTCGAAGCCCTCCCCCTCGACAGCGAATTCCTTCCCGCCCGCAAGGATTGAACGAACATTCATCTCTCCCTTCGTGAGCGTCCCCGTCTTGTCCGAGCAGATCACGGACGCGGCGCCGAGGGCCTCCACCGCAGGAAGCTTCCGAATCAGCGCGTTCCGGCGGACCATCCGTTGGAGGCCCAGGGCGAGACTGATCGTCACGACCGCGGGGAGACCTTCCGGGATCGCCGCGACGGAAAGGCTGACGGCGGTGAGGAAGAGCGTTTCAATTTCCCCTGGCGTGCGGAGGAACCCAAAGAAGAATACGAACGCACTGATTGCGAGGATGAGGACGCCGAGTTGCTTGCCGAGGCGGTCGAGCTGCTTCTGAAGGGGTGTCTCCGTTCTGGTCTCCTGCTGGACGAGTCCGGCAATCTTTCCGAGCTCCGACACCATGCCCGTCCCTGTGACGATGGCCCTTCCACGACCCGCATCGACGAGGGTTCCCGCGAACATCATGTTCTTCCGGTCGGCGAGGAACGTTTTCGCCATGAGCGGCGCCGTCATCTTCGAGACCGGAATCGATTCACCGGTGAGCGAGGCCTCGTTCGCCTGAAGGTTGACGGCCTCGAGAATGCGTCCGTCGGCGGGCACTTTTTCTCCCGTTGCAAGGACGACGATGTCCCCGGGCACAACCTCGCGTGCGGGAATCAAGATGGACTCCCCTTCACGAATCACGCGCGCCTTTGGCGCCGCAAGGCTTCGGAGGGCCTCGAGCGACCGTTCGGCCCGGTACTCTTGGACGAACCCGAAGACCGCGTTCAGGATTACGATGATCGCGATAAGCGTCGCGTCGTAGAGTTCCTCGACCTGGTTCCCGAGGATGCCAAGGGCCCCCGAGATGACGGCGGCAACGATCAGGACGATGATAAGGACGTTCAGAAACTGTGAGAGGAAGATCTTGAGCGGCGAAATCTTTTCGAGCTGCTGCAACTCGTTTGGTCCGTACCGGGCGAGCCGTCGCGTCGCGTCCGCGGGATTCAGGCCGAGTGGCGAGCTTTCGAGCCGTTGAAATGTTTCCTCGACCGTCAGGGCGTGCCAATCGTCCGGCAACGAGTCCCGCTAATCGCGGACTCTATAAAACGGCTCCGTGGGCACGCCCATTGCGGACGGTTGAGGGTCACGAGGTGCACACGCTGACGCCTCTCCTGCGTTTCGCGATGATGACGACCTCCGAGCGGTTGGGATATCGCACGTCGATCGGATCACCCTCGAAATTTGCCCGCATCGAGCGGACCGTCCAACTCGTGTCCTCCATGAGGTTCTTCAACTCCCACGGGCTGTAGACGCGGTGGTCGATGCGAAATTCACCCTCGGACCGAAGGCCCCGCCCGCGCCGTCGGAGGAATTCCCACCGGTTGACCATGTGCGACCTCGCCTCGTCGAACGTCCTCTCCTCGAGCTGAAGGAGGTCGCCATCCATCGACCAACCCCGATCGGAGAAGTGGCTCAAGATCCAGTCACGGTTGATGGTTTTCAGGATGAACACTCCGCCCGGAACGACGTGTGCCGCGACCGTCGTGAAGGCCTTTCGGTCGATGTCTTCGCCATAGTAGCCCATCGACGTGAAGGTGTTGAGAACCCCATGGAACGGCGGGAGTGCCGAGAGGGCGGCGGAGAGATCGCGATAGTCTCCGACGCGAAACTTCGCTCGTCCGGAGACCCGTTTCGTGGCGGCGTACCGGCGGGCACTCGAGATCAAGGCGCGAGGGAGGTCGCCGCCCACCCC
>CAYOUM010000191.1:0-2966 GCA_964407185.1 uncultured Methanomassiliicoccales archaeon
ACCCCTTCCCTCTCCTTCTTCAACCCCTGGGATACGTTCCTGGAGGCGGCGGGCCTCCTGCTCGCGCTCCCCGGCCTCGTCGTGGCTTTGTTGGCGGGGAGGCTGCTCGCGGCGCACGTCTACGGACGGGTTGGAGGGGAACGGAGGCTGATGACCACCGGCGTGTATGCCCATATTCGGCACCCCTTCTACCTTTCCGAAGTCCTCCTGGCCTCGGGCATGCTCCTCCTCGCATTGAACTACCTGGCCCTCCTGCTTCTTCCGCCCGTCCTCTTCTTCACCAACTCGGATCTGGAGGAGTGCGGCCGGCGGGGCAAGCTGACGTTCTTGACGAAGGCCGTTGAGTGCGAGGAAGTGACCCTGCGGAGGCGGTTTGGCCAGCAGTACGATGCGTACGCGGCGGGGACGGGTCGGCTTGTTCCCCGCCTCTTGATACGCCGGTAAGGCTCCCCGCGGGTATAGTAGCGCTCGTTTATTGGACATGTGGCTGGAGAAGACTTGACGGCGACAAGCGATTCTCCGACCGTCAACGATTCATGTCCGTCGACTCTTCATATTCGGCCGCGTCTTCTCTGGAACCGATCGACGTAAGGAGGCCAGGTGACCGCCGCGAGCCCCCTTCTGCTCTGGCGGCAGTCGACCAAGCCCCTGTACGCCGTATGACTTATAGGGCGACGTGTCTATTCCCCTCCGGTGACATAGGTGGGGAGGATCGAGATTTCCACAGAGATTAAGGCCCCTATCGAGAATGTCTTCGCCTTCATGGCGGACCCGAGGAACTATGAGAAGATCACGCCGGAAGAGGCAGCGGTCAGAGTGGAGATGCTCTCGAAGGGCCCCGTCGGCGTCGGCACGACCTACCGCCTTTCCGGGGTCCTCGCCGGGCGGAAGATGGCTGTCGAGAACGAATACGTTGAGTTCGGGGAGAACCGTCGGATCGTGGAGCGTCAGACCAAAGGGGACATGAAGAGTTATAGGGCCACCTATGTCTTCGGGGCTACGAAAAAAGGGACCACGGTGAAGCAGACCATGGACTACGAGCTCCCTTACTCCGTGCTCGGCAAGATCATCGACCGGCTCAAGGCTGGCAAGGAGATCCAAGCCTACATCAAGGCCAGCAACGAGAGGGCCAAGGAGATTCTGGAGAAGGGGTAGCCTCCTCTTCTTCCCTCTGACTTGATCTTCGCGTGGCTCGGAATATATCTGACATCCCGATTTGGGTCGATTTGTGGTCCTCTCATATGGGGATAAGCACCGACTTCCGGGTCCCACTCTGCCCGAGTCGGATAAAGAGAGTTCTGGTGCCAGGTGACCGCCGTGGGCCCCCTTCTGTTGACAGTGACAATCGGTACGCCGACCGTCCCCGCAGCATACCATTCCCGGACTGCCCTTCTGGCGGGAATCATCCTGATGCTCCCGCCGTTCGCGAGCTTGCTCCGAAAAAGGATCAGGACAGGGCCCGGGGATCCCGTTTGATGTGCCTCATGGAGCGAGGGCTGGACGGGCGCCAGTCTAGGCACCGCCGCCCGGGCTCGCCAGATAGGATTATCCGCGCGGGCGTGGATCGGCTACAGGGTTCCCATGTGTCACTACTATTTCGACGGGAAGCGGAACCGGTGGGTTCTCCTCGATGAGGTGGAGGAGAGGGACGAGGGGCTCGAGGCGCTCCTCGTCAAGAACGTGATCCTCCCGCCCCGGGGCGGGGAGCCGAAGCGGAAGCCCGCGCTGCTGGTTCGGTAACCGTGCCGACCGTCCACGTCCGCGTGCACTACGCGAGCGACCGGGACCTGGAGGCGTGGTCCCGGAGGATGTTCTACGACGTGGACCCGAAAGCCCGCCGGCGGGTGGTGGCAGAGTTCGCCCTGGAAGTGAAGCCAAAGGTCCGGGGCGTGCCGGAGTCGCTCACCCCACAGGAGGTCGCGAAATACGTCTTCGTGGGCTTCAGCGGCGGGGGCCCTCCTCTCGCGGCCTTCCGCAAGGCCGGCGTTCGGCACATGACCGTCGGCGACGTCGTCGAGGTGGACGACGTGAAGTTCCTGCGGACGCTCACGGGATTCGAGAGAATCCCTTGACACTGTGACCAACATCCGAGGCGAGGGCTCTGTAAGGTTATTGGTGGGGACCTCCAAGTGGGAGTCCGGAGCTCAGATCTACGAAGAATCTTGAAGACCCTTGATCCACCGTTCTTCCGCCGTGCTATGGAGAAGTCTGAGAGAGGTCTTGTCTGACGAATAGCCTCCGTAGAGCCATTCGGAGACGAGTACTCAAAGAGTCAACAACCTCGACAATGGATAAATCAGGCCGCCCGGCGGCGCTGCACGCCGACAAGCCCGGGCGGCGTTGTGGAGGGACGCTAGGTCGGCGGAACTTGCCCCTTGGACACCGGGACCAGCGGGCGCTTCTATGCCTCCCCGACGGGCCTCGCGCACAGCATACGCGACTCAGTGCGAGGGACCCGGCTGGGACTTCCGCGTGGACACGGCGGAATCGCAGAACTTCATCCTGGCGGCGATTGCGTCGAACCACTGACTTCCCCGTCCGGTAACCTTGATAAAATCCTTCGTCGTAACCTCCGGCCGGACCCACCGGATTGAGGGCTGCCGAGAACGAGCCGGCGAGCGCCGGCAGGTCATGGGAGAGCAGGAACTCTGCCACGAGCGGCGCCGCGAACGGCTTCGGCGAATCGCGCTCAGCCGAGGGGCTGCCAAATGACGAACTCGTTGTCGTCGGGATCGTAAAAGGTTCCCATGATGACGTTCAGCGCATCCCGCTTCGACGGCTCCTCTCCAATCCGCACCCCTCGTGCCCTAAGCGTCTCGAACGTCGTTTCAATATCCGGGGTCTGGAATATGAGGCCCGTGACGCCGCCGATCCCGCGGCCCGTATCCGCCTCCCACGGCACATGGGCGCCGAATGTAACCCCGCCGGCGTCGAACATCGCGAGCTTCAAGTTCTCGTTCTTGTCG
>CAYOUM010000192.1:0-2933 GCA_964407185.1 uncultured Methanomassiliicoccales archaeon
AGCAGTTGACGATGGCCGGAGGCCCGAGCCATCCCCGCCGCGCGGTACCCACGCCGAACCGCATGTTGTCGAGATGGCCGCGCATGTGGCTGTCCGTGTTTACGACGAACTTGCATCCCTTTTCCTTGGCGAGCCGCGCGGCGGGACCATTGAGGTCCATACGGTTTGGGTATGCGTTGATTTCGAGCGCGGTACCATTCGCGGCCGCGGCCTGCATCACTGCCTCCAAGTCGATCGCGATCGGTTCTCGCTGACCCAGAAGCCGGGTTGTCGGATGGGCGTACACGTTCACGAACGGATTCGAGATCGCCCGCAAAACGCGGGCCGTCTGCTCTTTTTCAGACAGGCTGAACTTTGAATGAACGGAGGCGATTACGTAATCGAGCGACGCGAGGATGTCGTCGGGATAGTCAAGGGCGCCGTTGTCGAGGATGTCGCATTCCGTCCCTGCGAGGATCGTGATCTTGCCTCGATACTCTCGATTGAGGCCGCGAATCCGTGCCAAGTGCATCCGAAGTCGCTCGGCGTCGAGGCCGTTCGCAATCGTGAGCGATGGCGAGTGATCCGAGATTCCGATGTACTCATATCCCTTCGCGATTGCGGCTCGGACCATCGTGTCGAGACTGTCAACCCCGTCCGATTCGTCTGTGTGGACGTGAAAGTCCCCCCGGATCTCCCCCTCCTCGACCAGTGCCGGCAGGTCCCCTCGCGCGGCCGCCTCGATTTCGCCGTTCTCCTCGCGCATCTCTGGAGGAATCCACGCGAGTCCGAGGGCCGAATAGATCTCCTCCTCCGTGGCCCCCGCGATCGCCCGGTCGCCCTCGAACAGACCGTACTCATTCAGCTTCCATCCTCGGTCCTGCGCCATCGTCCGGAGATGGATGTTGTGGTCCTTGTTCCCCGTGAAATATTGGAGCGCCGCGCCCCAGCTCGCGGGCTCGACGATCCGGAGATCGATCTGGACGCCACCTCTCCGAATCACGGTCGCCTTCGTCTCCCCCGCAAGAACGACTTGTTCGACAAAGGGCATCTTCGTAAACGCATCCCTCAGCGCTGCGGGCTCCGGGGACACGACGAGGATATCGATGTCCCCGACGTCCTCGCGCATCCGACGGAGGCTCCCCCCGGGGGAAATCCTGTCGACATTCACGTTTGCCTTCAGGAACTCAATGACTTCCTTCGCGAGTTCCCAGGCGTTCGCCAACGGCGTGCGCTTCCCCTGTTCACTAACGAGCTTGATTCCCCGGAGGATTTTCTCCTCGGACTTCTCGCCGAACCCCTTGAGCCGCCGCAATTGGCCGTGCTCCGCCGCGCGCCTCAGGTCGTCGATGCCCGTGATCCCGAGCTTCTGCCACAAGACCGACGCCGTTTTCGGGCCGACCCCCGGAATCTTCATCACGTCGACGAGGCCGGGCGGGAACTCCTGCTTGAGGTCAACAAGCGCATCCACCGTGCCGGACCGAAGGTACTGGTCAATCTTCTCCGCAATCGCCTCTCCGACGCCCGGGATTTGCCGAAGCCTCGGAATACCCCCTCCCCGCCACAGGTCCTCGATATCCTCCGGCATCGCCTCGATTTCTCGCGCCGCCCGTCGGTACGCGATCGGACGGAACCGGTCCTCACCTTTCATCTCGAGCAGGTCCGCGATTTCGGAGAGGACGCGGGCGACCTCGAGGTTCCGCACGCGGCTCCGAACGCAGCCGGGGATTAAAGATTCACTCGAGCCGCAAGGCGGATGACTCCGGACACGGATGCGCGGGGCGTGATCGCCGCAGGGGTTTGCGGGTTCCCGAAAAGCCAAGCCCGCTTGTTTCGAGACCTAGCCCTCGTGGAGGTCCAGGAGACGTTCTATCGGCCGGTGACCGTCGAGCGCGCGATGCGGTGGCGCGAAAAAGCGCCGCCGGATTTCATGTTCGCGGTCAAAGCTTCGCAATTCATCACGCACGACGCGACCTCGCCCACGTATCGCCGCTCCGGGCTCGACCTCGAAAAGATGCAGAAAGGCCACTATGGCTTTTTCATGGACACATCCGAGGTGTGGGCCGGGTGGACACAGACGGAGGATGTCTCAAAGGCCGTGCGCGCGCGAGCCGTTGTGTTTCAGACCCCCGCGACGTTTGGCCCGACGCCGGAAAACCTGCGGAACCTCTACGCCTTTTTCGAGAAGACCACCGGAGGGCCGTGGAGCTTAGTGTGGGAACCTCGGGCCCCCTGGCCGAGCTACGTCGTCGAGAAGGTGTGCACGGACCTGGGGCTGGTACACTGCGTAGACCCCTTCGCGGGGGAGTCCGTGACGATTGGAGGAGCGTATTTCCGACTTCATGGATCCCCGCCCGGGGAGAGGATGTACTACTACACCTACACGGACGGTGATCTCACGCGGCTTCGAGATACCGCGATCGAGTATGACGACGCATTCGTGGTCTTCAACAACGTCACGATGTACGAGGACGCGCTTCGTTTCCGTGGGATCGCGGGCGAAACCCGAGCGGCTTGAAGCATCGCGCGTGGTTCTCCTGCAGACGCGATTCGCGCCTCTTGGAAAGAACATTATCGCGGATGATAATATCGAGGCAAAGGTATTCAACGGGAATTGGCCTCGCGCCTCGCTAAGGTGCGTGTGGACGTGGGCATCCCCGAGGAGCTATTGCACTTCTTCCGTTCATCCGGCGGCCACTCCCTGATCGTGAAGGGTCCCGCGGGCACGGGGAAGACGACCTTTGCCCTGCAAATGGCCGAGGAGCTCGGAGGGGACGCAGCCCTCCATTACCTGAGTTCCCGCGTGTCGGACGAGTCCCTGTATAACCAGTTTCAGTGGTTGCGGGAGAGGATGAAGCCATGGACGATCCAACGCCTGCCTCAGCCTCAGACGGCGAAGGGCCGTGTCGCGCGCCTCCGATTGGATCAGCTCATTGGCAAGGCCCAGGAGGGCG
>CAYOUM010000193.1:0-2911 GCA_964407185.1 uncultured Methanomassiliicoccales archaeon
GGTTGCGCTGAAGACCCGAAATTCGTCGATCGGGGGGAATCCCTTCACCTGATCCGTGAGCTGCCGCCCGAGGATGTCGTCCACCGCAGTGATGCTCCACTCCGTCGGCACCAGCTTGCGGCGCTTCCCCGTGCCTAGAAGCCCGACGCTGAAGATCCGCGTGATGTGACCCTGCGCGATGCCATGGCCGTAGAGGTCCGCCACGCCCTCCGTTGCCCGCAGGTCCGTGTCGGACGTAATGTAGTCCACCCGCCGCGGGACGGACGGATCTTCTGCGATGGTGAGTCTTCGGATCATCGCGGACGGCCCCGTTGGTGACGCGCGGGCAGAGAACGGGCCGACGAGGACGGGCTTCTTCTCGAGCCACAACTCCATGTCCACGGGTTTCGCGGCCATCGCCTCGAGCTGGGTCGCTTCCAGAATCCTGTCCGGCTTTCGGGCCGCCTCCACGGGGCGTTGCGCTTTCCCACGAACGAGGCTGAGGCGGAACCGGAGGATCTCCGAGAGGTCGAGGTCGAGCCACGTCTCCGGGGCATCCATGATCGCCGTCCCCTCGCGGATTGGTGGGACAAGGGGGCCTGTGAGGACCTTCGGATAGCCCCACGAACCGACGAACGCGGACGGCGGGGATGCGCCGAACAGGTTCGTCGAGGCGAGCGAGGTCTGCTCCGTGGACCATTTGCGGACGTGCCCAAGGTAGGGACACGTTGCCAGGCGGCATCGCTTCCAATCCCCGTGGCACACGGCGCAGGCGAGCTCGCGCCGAACCTCGAGCACCCGGGTCGGAACGCCGTTCTCGACGGCCACGGACGGGACGACCTCGAACCGGTTACTTGTACCCATCGGGAGGAATCCGGCTCAGACGCAAAACGCGTCGTACCAGTGGGGGTTCACCATCACGCCCGCCAGGAAGTCTCCCTCTCCACGCACCGGGACGACAGGCAGGGGCCTCGTGGGCGGTCCGCGTATGACCTGGCCGCCGATGTAGCGGACGATGTCACCGCGAGCGCTGGGTGGATGGGCTCCCCAAGTGAGCACCATCGGTTCAAACATCCCATAATGGCAGAGACAACAAATCGGCTCCTGACCGTACACGTCGCGTGTAGGCCCCGGGACCGCCTCCGCCAGAAGTTCTGGCTTGGCGGGGGCGATGCGCCACGACGTCCTACAGCAGAAGTGCGTGCACCTACTGTAAAAGACGACGATCCGGAGGTCTCGGATTGGGTCGTCGTAGTACAGACCGACTCCCGTCGGCAAGTTTGCATCGTTCGGTGCCTGGAAGTTCACGATGTCGCGCGGGACGCAGACGACGAGGACAGGGAGGCCGGTCCCGGGAACGATCGAGTCATCCTTGAACTCTGCCCTCCAATTCCAGGCGCCCCCCGCCATAGTTCGAAATCCGTGACGCGCATCGGCCGCGCTTCGAGCGGGTCCCACCACTGAGGCGAATCCGCAGGGTTCGTGTGGAAGTACAGCGTGTCTCGAACTTCCGTCCCCGGTTCTTCAGAGGGTCTGAGCAGCTGCGACCCGTACGCAAGGCTGAACGCACCGGCCGCACCAGCAGCTCCCGCGGCGAGCGCCACTTTCATCCACTTTCTTCTGGTCCATGTCCCGTGATGCCGCTGCACCTGTGAATCGCCGTCACACGTAGGAATCCCACGCTTCTCGCGAGTCGACGGCGTTGGTGAGCCATGCGTCGGGATGAAGTTTGGCGATTTCGAACCCGCCGGTGTGGAGACTTAATCGTCACCCCGGAACTATCAGGGGGCTAGCGCACGGCCGCCCGTGAAGGCCCACAGCATCAGGATCACTCCGAGGCCCTCCGTGACCGTAAGGAGCAGGAGAAGGGCCCATATCTTTCCGACGGTCGGCCGACGGATGAAGAACGCATAAAACAGGACCTGAAGCGCGAGGAACGGCCAAAGCTGGCGCATCGCTTCGTACGCCGGCGTATCGAATGGGAACCACCGCTGGCTCCAACCGACCGCGAGGAGCAGGACCGCCGCACACTGGAGGCCGAATCCCAGGGCGAGCGTCCGCTCGACGCCGAGCCGGACGGCGAGCGTACGGATGCCATACCTCCGGTCCGCCTGGTAGTCCGAGGCAGTCGTCGGCGCGTACATCGCGCCGAGGAACATTGCGATCGTTCCGATGTACCACCACGGGGCCTGTTCCGCCGGACGGAGGAGCACCCACCCCGCGAGCGGGCAGAGAACGCCGAAGCCGACGACGTTCGTGAGCAGGTCCATTCCCGCAACGCCCTTCCAGCGAACGGCGGGGTGGGAATATGCGACGGAGAAGAGGGCGACAATCAGCATGATGACCGTGAAGCCGTGCGGGCCGACAAGCGAGGTGAACGGACCCGACGTGTCCTGCCCGGCGTACGATACAAAGTTCGCGGATATGTACGCCGCGAGGAGAAGGCCGAGGGCGGCGAAGCCGAGAGAAGCCAACCGCAGCGTATCTGGATCAATGAGTTCCTGAACCATCTGCACGTATCGCTTTCGAGGATTCGCGAGGTCCGTCGTGCCCATATCGTAGTAGGTGTTGAACAGGAGCGTGAAGGTCCCCAGGAACGGGCCAACGACGAGGAACGCCAGGACAATCCGAATGTCATCGATGAAAAGGTGGCGAATCGCCTCGGGCTGCGCGAGCACCCAGCCGACGTACAGGGGAGCAATCGCAACGACCCAGAACTTCACGCCTCCCAGGCTCACGATGAGTTCCGAGAGGTCGCTCGGCGAAACGAGGATTTCCTTTGTGATTCGAACCTCGTCCGCGCCCACGCGCCAGAATCACTGATTGTCCGAATAACGTTGCGGCATGACCACGGGCCACCCGTGAGACGGAGGCTTAGGCGGTGGGCTTCGCCTCGGGTGCAGCGGTGAGGTCCTCTTCCCATCGCGTCCCA
>CAYOUM010000194.1:0-2876 GCA_964407185.1 uncultured Methanomassiliicoccales archaeon
ACACCGCTCCAGCGACCGTCGCCTCGTGTCATGGCGCCGACCTTCCAGAGGTGGCCTCAGATTCTTATGGCGGGTCCGAATTCGGCCCGCGGAATGGCCCCGGACGGGCGCGTGCTTCTCGCGACGAGCATCTATCACCTCACGAACGACGCGGCCGTCACAGTGATGGCGGGACAGATCACCGTCCTTCAACGGGAACTCGTGTTCGGCTACGTCGATACGGGCCTTCTCACAGCAGTTGCGCTCCTAGTCACGGTCGTTGCCCAGATCGTGTTCGGGCACAACGCGGACCGCCGCGACCCCGGCCGGTTCCTCGCCTTTGGAATCGCCTTCCTCGGCCTCGCGTCCCTCGCGATCACGACCGCGGCGTCGTTTCTCCCCTTCCTGGGCCTCGTTGCGCTCTCCCGAATCGGATCCGCCTTCTACCACCCGGTCGGAATCAGTTGGATCGGCCGCGCCTATGCAGGGCGGGAGCTCGACCGCGCGATGGGCTTCCAGAGTTCCTTCGGCGATGTCGGGGTCATCCTCGGGATCGCGAGCGGCGCAATCCTCGGGAGCGCACTCGGGTGGCGGGCACCGTTCCTCCTATGGGGCGCATTGAACCTCGTGGCGGTTGTCATTGCCCTGTCCCTCTTAAGGGGGCGATCGACGGCGAGCCAGCACGCCTCGGAACCGGGACAACTCGTCGAATACCGGTCCGTCCTTCGCGATGTGCGGTATTGGATCTTCCCCATTGCGATCGGGGGAGCCGCATTCAACGTCGTCACAATCTTCGGCCCCGTCCTCGTGAAAGATGGCTTCGGACAATCGGATGCGGTTGCGGGAGTGTCGATCGCGCTATGGATCTTGGCGGGAAGCATCGCGGCATTCTACTTCGGCCGCCTGAGTGCGCGGTTCGGCCGGTACCGAACCCTCCTCGCCGCGTACCTTGCGCTAACGCTCGCAACCCTCGCCGCCGCGACGATGGGATTTTCGATCGCGCTCCTCGCGCTGTGGACCCTCGGGTCTCTGCTCTTCATCACGTATCCCGCCGTGTTCTCCTACATTTCCGAAGCGAGTCGCACCGGAGTTCAAGGCGCCGCCTTCGGCGTCATCTTTGGTTTCCAGCTCGTCGGCGGTGCGGCGGCCGCATACGCCGCGGGATTCCTTGCGGAGGCGTTCGGAAAGAACCCTGTGGTTCCATTCTTCCTAGCTTCCGCGCTTTGTGCGACTTGCTTCGCCTATCTCGTCGCGCTCCAGTCGCGTGCGCAGACGGGCGCTCAGGGGCCGGCGATCGCGGGGCCTCAGGTGTAGGACTCCAACCCAGGCCTCTGCGTATGGACTTTCACCCGGCCGTCCGGGTAGATGTGATGTACGGTGCCACCGCGAGCGACCAGCGCGTCGGCGACGTATCGCCGGTGACATCGGAAGAACACGGCCTCCGCACACATCACGGCGGTCCTCTTCGCGAGCGCGAACGCGACAAGCTTCTCCAGTCCCTTGGAGAACTCCTCCGTCCCGACATGGGTCGGATATCCTCCGCGACGGTAACCGCCAAGCTCCGGAACATGCTCATACGCGATTCCCGCCGACGACAGCGAGACTCGCAATGCATCCTGCCTGAACTGGGGCCATCGAGACGTGGGAAACCGCCGGATGTCTGCGAGGATCTCGATTCCATGGCGGCCGAGGAGTCCAAGGAACCCGTCGATTGGATGCGTGCTGTGGCCGATTGTCCAGACGACGACGCCCATCGGACTCATCGCCTGGCAGGCGGCCGAGCAATCACCCGCGCGGTGACCGAAAGGACAACCCCGATGAGGACCGGGACAGCGGTCTCATGGGCGAGGATCCGACCGGGACGCGTAACGAGAAGGACAAGGAACAGAATGAGGGAAATGAGTCCCGCGCCGGTCCCGAGGAGGATGAGAACCTGGCCCGACCAAAACTGATCGCGATGGAAGAGCCATGCACCGATTAGGACCACGATTCCCCCCAACGAAGCAATGGCCACGAGGACGAATGCAACGACACGAAGCCCGGGCACAGGACCGAACACGTCGACGAAGAGTTCGAAGAAGTGCTCGACGCCGCGAGCTCCCGTGTACCCGACGAGAAGGAAGAGGATGCCCGCGATGATCGCGAGAATCGCGGCTTTGTCATTCCGCCGCATCGTCTCACCAGCCCTCGCGGCTTACGATGCGGTGATCCGCCGCAAGGCTTCCAGGTTCTCTGGCTTCCTCTCGAAGTGGGCTCGGGCCGGAGCGAGGAGGTCCGCCAGTCCCCGGGATACGGCCGCCTTTAGGTCTTTTGGATGGAGATCACCCGGCCGATAGGCGGCGGCCAGGGATCGGAAGTCGTCGAACGTGATATCACCGCCGTATTTCGCCGCCCGCTCGACCCGCAGCGGCCCATGGGGAAGAAGGATCAGCCGGGCCGTCTCCGTCACGAAATTCCCTTCCATGTCCTTTGGCGGGCAGAACGCCTTTTCCACTTTCCCGGCGATGTCCTCCGGCGAATCGTGAATCAAGATCGCGCTCTCGGGCCGCGACTTGCTCATCTTCGCGTCGATGGCGTCCATGCGGCCCTGCCCCTTCAGCCCGACGAGGAGGGGCGTGTGGACTCCGACGACCTTCTTCCATCCGAGCTTCGGCGCGAGGTCGCGGTACAACATGTGCGCGTGCCGTTGGTCCATCCCTCCGAGGGCGAGGTCGAGATCCATCGTGTGGATGTCCGTGACCTGCATCGCGGGGTAGATGAGCATCGACGCATCGAGGTCGGCCTCCTCCTCTTTGCGACCCATAATCGTCAGCGCACGCTTGATTCGCGCAACGCTCGCGCTCTTCGACACGTGGATCACGTCCCTCCAGTACGAGGGGCGGGTCACCAAGTCGCTG
>CAYOUM010000195.1:0-2856 GCA_964407185.1 uncultured Methanomassiliicoccales archaeon
AAGGGTTGCCAGAGTGGGACCCGGAAACAGTTGACGAAATGACCAATGACTGGCACCACGCTACTGAAATCCTGGACAAGATTCACCGGGTAGCGCTGCTGCTTGAGCAAGACCCGGAGCGCACCTTCAGAAAGCTCGTGGCTCTGCTCACCGACAACAAAGACCTGATTATACCCAAAGAACAGCTGCCTCTGCCTATTGGCTAGCATAGTGAATTCAGAAAGAAGGTAAGGATTGGCAAAGAAGAAAACAACTGACTTCAAATGGGCCGTGCCTGACGAGCTCGGCATCCCTCCGGATAAGCTGAGAGCTCGCCTCGACTTCTACCACCAGGCCGTAGTGCTGAGTATCTACGACCAGGAAGTCTCGTCAACCAGGGTAGTCTCGGCAATGGACGTGGCCCACGCCCTGGCCAATGACCTGGCGTTCGGTACCGGGCTGCTGCCGCCCGGAACTATATGGTGGCGTAATACCCGGGGCGGGCCGGTGTACGCAATCTACGTAGAGCCGAAGATATGGAAGGTCGCCCTCGAGCTCGACATCAATTCAGCCCCACGGCGTTTTAATCTGCCTTTGCCCGGTCTTATATTCCTGTGCTCTCCCGGTAAAGCGCCCTGGGTCTATGCGGTGAAAAAGAAGCCGACGAAAGAGACGGACGAAGTTTACAATGCCCCTCTCTGCAACATCCACGAAAGCGGACTCTCCTGCGCCGGCACTCACAAGTACCCCACGAGAGTCGCCGATACGGTACAGTCTTTCTTCACTTCGTTCTTCACGGCGAGCGCCAACCTGAAGAACAGGTCTCAGCTCTACCCGAATAACATCGTCAGGCTCTGGGAGTCTCTGGACAACAAGAAGAAGTTTCCGGCCGCTGACTTGGTCCGTATTGGCAGCCTGAAAGACCTTATGAACATGGAGATGTGATACATGAACATGGTCGGGTACTTAGTTAACGTCCCTGAGGGACTCTCCGGGGAGAAAGGTATCTACTACAACTATATTCTGGCTGCCAACGGCCTTTTCATCGAGGCCTCTAACCCGATGCTCGCCGCCCGGGTGCCGGTCGCCGAGTGCCAAGTTCGAGGGCTGGCGCCCATGAAGGCGAAGATTGCCCTGACGTACGGAAGTATTCCGCAGCACTTCTTTGACCTGGCTCTCGATACTTTTCTGGCCGCCCCTGATAAAGAGCGCTACGTTGCTGTGACGGCCGCTGCTGGATACCACCTTTACGTGCCGGTACAGGATGAGAGCGATGCCAGTGTCGTTTATGAGATGGGGGATTCGGTCGTGCTCGATATCCACTCCCATGGCCACATGCCGGCATTTTTCAGCCATCAAACGGACGATAAAGACGAGACCGGGCTGAAACTGTATGCCGTGGTCGGTAGATTGAACGCCACGCCGGTAGTCAGGCTGAGAGTCGGCGTCTACGGCTATTTTCACAGCCTGACCTGGCGTGATGTCTTTGACGGCTCCCTGACCAGGGCAGTCGAATCTGAAGAAGAGGAGGTGAAAACCGAAAGTGACCTACACGGTATCACTGGCCCGGATGCCCCAGAACTTCAGCATCATAGTAGTTGGTTGCGGTGGGACAGGTTCTTTCGTCGCTGAAGGCTTATGCCGGCTGCTTATTGGCAGCGATATACCTATCCTCCTTATAGACCCTGACCGGGTTGAGCAGCAAAACCTGATTCGCCAGAACTTTTACGAGGGCGACCTGGGCAAGTTCAAGTCTCAGGCGCTGGCGGAGAGGCTATCCCGGCAGTTCCACCGGCGCATCGCATACAGCGTCTACCCCTATATGCCTGACCTTATCGGTGAGAACTGGGGCGGCGGCCTGCGCAGTCCTGCCATCCAGGGGATCATTATCGGCTGTGTTGATAACGCAGATGCCCGGCGGCAAATCGGCCAAACCCTGCGCTTCGGCAACTGGTGGCTCGATGCGGGTAATGGATTCTCGTCGGGGCGGGTGCTGCTTGGCAGCGCTAAAAATCTTGAGCTTCTCGGCAGTCCTTTTATCAAAGAATCCGGAGAGGTAGAAGGGCTGCCCATGCCATCGTGGCAGCTCCCCAGTCTCCTGGCGCCGCCTACCAGGAAGAAACCTGAGACTCGGGATTGCGCCGAGGCGGTGGCCGCCGAAGAGCAGAGCCCCGTCATCAACCAGGCTATGGCCACGCTGGTACTGGAATTCATCTACCTGCTACTCAACAAAAAGCTTACCTGGATGGGGGCTTACATCGATTTGGATGCCGGCACCTTGCAGACAGTACGTGCCGAACCGGAGATAGTAGCCCGCATGTGTGGGGTGAAGGTCGACACCCTATTTAGGAATGATTGCTCTACAGGCAATCGATATTCACTTAGAAGGAGGTAACCAATGTCTGACGAAGAAGAGATCCCAGGTTCTGAAGAAGAAGAGGGTGGGGAAGAACAGGTGGCAATATCTACCGCACAGGAAGCGCCTGCAGCGGTGGCCGCGGATGCTCCTAACACGGAGAAGCCGTCCAATGAACTGAAGGTCGTAATCATACTGAAGGCCAACAAAGCGATGCTGGGAGTGCAGTCCCCCGATTGTGACCCGGTGTACAAGACCATGGAAGGCGACCTGGCCGCTGTTCTGAAGGTAGTACCTATACTGGTGGCTGATGCCAGGCTGAAGTGGTCCGCCGCTCCTCGGTATCCGAAGGCTGATTTACCCAAGCCGACAGCGCCTGCTACCACGACGCCCCCAGCGACAAGCAAGCCTGCTGCTAAAGCGGCCCCGGCGCAACCGAAATTCTTTTAGGAGGCAACTATTATCTGCAAGCTTTTGGGCTGGCCTCCAAAGGCTGAATAAGTGGCCAAAAAGGAGGTGAA
>CAYOUM010000196.1:0-2848 GCA_964407185.1 uncultured Methanomassiliicoccales archaeon
ACAACTTCCTCCAGCTCCTCATCTTCTGGGAAACGATGGGGCTCTGTTCGTACCTGTTGATCGGGTTCTGGTATCACAAGCCGGAGGCCGCGAGCGCCGCAAAGAAGGCCTTCCTTGTGACCCGCGTCGGGGACGTCCTGTTTCTGGCTGGAATCCTGGTCATCTGGAACGTGTTCCACACGTTCCGATTTGAAGAGATCGTAGAAAGAATTCCGGCCCTTTGGGGCTCGGTGTTGACGCCGCAGCTGATTGTCCTCATCCCACTCTTACTCTTCGGCGGGGCGGTCGGAAAGTCCGCGCAGTTCCCGCTGCACGCATGGTTACCGGATGCGATGGAGGGCCCAGCGACGGTCTCCGCGCTAATCCACGCAGCGACGATGGTGAAGGCGGGAGTGTACCTCACGGCCCGTTCGTTCATCTTCCTTGTCCCGATCCGCGAGGTCGCGGGAGTCGAGCAGGTCTTTGTCGAAGCCGTGCCGTGGACTGTGATCCTGATCATTGCGGGAATCGGAGCGTTCACGGCCCTCTTTGCCGCCTCGATGGCCCTTGCGAACTACGACATGAAGCGCGTGTTGGCGTTTTCAACGATCAGCCAGCTCGCCTACATGTTCCTCGGTTTGGGAGCGGGCGCGTATCTGATTGCGGCGGAAGCAGCGCACGGAAGTCCGGAACTCTCCACCGCGGGCTACAGCGCAGGCCTGTTCCATCTCACTAACCATGCGTTCTTCAAGGCCCTCATGTTCCTCGCAGCCGGCTCCGTCATCCACGCGGTCCACACGAACGACATGCGGGCCATGGGCGGCCTCGCCAGGTCGATGCCCTGGACATCGAGAACGATGCTGATGGGCGCCCTCGCCCTCGCGGGGATCGTCCCGTTCAGCGGCTTTTTCTCGAAGGACGAAATCCTTGGGGTGACCTTCGAAACCGGGGCGGAAGAGCCGCTCTTCTATCTGATGTGGGCCGCAGGGATCGCGACCGCGTTCATGACCGCCTTCTACGTGTTCCGGATGTGGCTGATGACCTTCCATGGGGAGTACCGCGGCCGCGAGCACCCCCATGAATCGCCCAGGGTCATGACGTCTGTCCTCGTCGTCCTCAGTCTGTTTACGATCGGCAGCGCCGCGATCGCGTTCCTCACAAACGGCTTCGGGAACCTCATCTTCTATGGCGAGGGGCACGCGAGCCTCCCGTTCGTCTCCGCGTTTCTCGAAGGAAAAGTCGTTGAGTTCGGTCTCGCGTTCCTGTCCCTCGGCCTCGCAATCGCAGGTATCTCGCTCGCGTGGACCGTCTACGCAAGGCGCCGGATCCCCGCGTCGACCTTCACCCGGACACCGGCGCGGGCCTACCTGCACTCGATGCTATTGAACCGGTACTGGATCGACGATTACTACAACGCATTCGGATCTCGCACCGTCGCAGGGTTCGCGCGTGTCGTTGACTGGTTTGACCGACATGTCGTCGATGGTGTCGTCAACGCGTTTGGCCGTGGGTCCGTCTCCGCGGCCAACATCACGGACCGGTTTGACCGAAACGTGATTGATGGCGCAGTCAACAGCCTCAGCCTCGAGACGATTCGATCGAGCGTCTTCCTGCGAACGAAGCAGACCGGACGCATCCAGAGCTACGCCTGGGTCTATATCGTTGGCATCGTCGCCGTCCTCTTAATTCTGCTCGTTGGCCTGATACCCCGGGCGTTCGGAGGGCCGTGAGATGTCGTTCATCCTTTCGCTCTTGCTTATCGTCCCGTTCGCGGGATTCCTTGCTACCCTCCTTGGCGGGGCTACGCAGGCACGGGCAAAGTGGATCGCGCTCATCTTCTCCGTCGCCGACACGGTCCTCGCCGCTGCCCTGCTCGTCGCGTTTCTCGTGCCGTGGCTCGATCCCCTCCTTGGCGCCCGCATTCCCTATGTCAGCCCAACCGGCATCGGCGCTCCGCTGTTCTACGTGGAACAGTACCCATGGGTACCGCCCCTCGGGATGAGTTACATCTTGGGCGTCGACGGGCTCTCCGTCCCGCTCATCTTTCTTACGCCGCTCCTCGGGACGCTCTCGATTGTTTTCTCCTGGGACAAGGACTACCGGCCACGCCAGTTCTACGCATTCCTTGTCTTGATGGAGTTCTCGATCACGGGGGTGTTCATGGCTCTCGATTTCTTCCTCTTCGCGGTTTTCTGGGAAATCGTCTTGATTCCCATGTTCTTCCTCATCGGAATCTGGGGCGGATCGAACCGGCAGTACGCGTCGTTCAAGTTCTTCGTTTACACCCACGTGGGCTTTGTGATCATGCTCATCGCAATCTTCGTAATGTACTGGAGCGGATCGGCGGCCCTCAATGCGCTCGTGAACGGCACGCCGACACGGACCTTTGACATGACCGCCTTCCTCATCGGTGCGGCCACGGGTTCGGAATACCTCCGGATTCTGCCCCTCGCCACGCAGATTCCGGTCTTTGCCGCGTTCTTCTTTGGATTCGGCGTGAAGCTGCCGATGGTTCCGCTCCATGCGTGGCTGCCGGACGCCCATGTGGAGGCGCCGACGGCGGGGTCCGTGATCCTGGCCGGGTTACTCCTGAAAATGGGCGGCTATGGCCTGTTCCGAATCGGCTTCGGAATGTTGCCCGCAGCCGCGCGCGATCTCTGGTGGGTTCTCGCGGTCTTCGGGACGGTTTCGATGCTGTACGCGAGCTTCGTGTGTCTTGCGCAGACGGACTTGAAGCGCCTCGTCGCGTACTCCAGCGTCGGGCACATGGGGTTTGTCCTGCTCGGCGCGTCCAGCCTCGTCCAACTCGGCATCGCGGGCGGAATCTATCAGCTCTTCACCCACGGCCTCATCACGGCCGTCCTGTTCA
>CAYOUM010000197.1:0-2837 GCA_964407185.1 uncultured Methanomassiliicoccales archaeon
CGGGCGAAGGGCCATCCTCTTGGGGCCCCTCACCTTCGGGGGCGAGGAGGGGCTCGGGCACCGGCGCGCCCGGTCGCGCGGGATGGAGTTCGTGCGCAATCGGGGAGCGGGGGTCGTACACGATCGTTCCCTCGTCCCCTCGGCTAACGAGATATCCTGGGACGTCCACGCGTCGGCCGGCCACAGACACATGGCCATGCACGATGAATTGCCGCGCCTGGTGTGGCGTGAAGGCGAGGCCTTTCACGAACGTCAAGGTCTGAAGGCGGCGGGAGAGCAGGGCCTCGACGTCGAGCGCGAGGACGTCGTCGAGTGTCGCACCGTCGAGCGGGAGGAGCCCCAGGCGGCCGAGGCGGGCGAGGAGTTCGCCCTTCTCCTTCTCCGCCTGCGGGTTCGCGGATCGAACCAAGGCCTGGAGCTGCCGGGCCCGCTGGCGGAACCTCCGGAGGACGGACTGGGCCTTCCACAGTTCCCTCTTATTCTTCAGCCCGTACTTCTTGAGGAGTTCGTTCTCCCCCTTGATTCGTTCCCCCTCCCACGGATGCGAGGGCCGAGTGTACGTCCGCCGGGAAAATTTCGGGTCGCCCAACCGTTCACTCCTTCTTCTCTTTCTTCCGGCCGCCCTCTTCCTTCTCGGCGGCCTTCGCGGCGGCGATGGCAGTCTTCTTGACGACGCCGACGGTGAGGCCCGTGCGCCCGTTGCTCCGCGTCCTCTGGCCGCGAACCTTCTGCCCTTGCTCGTGGCGGATTCCCTTATAGCACCGGATCATCTTCATCCGGTTGATGTCGTCACGCCTCCGGAGGTCGATCTCCGCGCCGTACACGTGGATGTCCGCGCCGGTCTCCCAATCATGAGGCCGATTTACAATCCACTCCGGGACAATCTCTCCCAGGTTCCCGAGCACCTCGGCAATCTTTGCGACCTGCTCCTCCGTGAGGTTCCCGATTCTCTCCGTACGGGGCACGGCGGCGAGGCCCGTGACGGCCTCTGCGACACGCACGCCGATGCCCTTGATTCCGGTGAGTGCGTAAACGACGGTCCGCTGTCCGGGGAGGTCTGTGTTCGCGAGGCGAATGATGAACCGGAAGTGTTCCTTCGCGTCGGCAGGCCGCTCGACGGCCTTCGCTGCTGGCGGTGCGGGTGGAGCAATTGGGGCCGGGCCCGAGCCCGGCGATGGGGTCGGAGTTTTCTCTGGCATCGAATCCTCCAAAGGAGGGAACAAGCGTCCAAATGGGGGGGCGTATTTAAGACTTGTCGGGTCGGACATTCGATTGCAGAAGTCGCCTAGTGCCATGCGATGTCGGTTGACACGAAAGTCAACGCCGAGCCGCCCTTCATATATTGGCGGCCACCATGATTACCGACCATGCGGATCGATCGAGGCGTCGTCGTCTTCGTTGCCCTGATGATTGCCGTGGGGGCCGTTTTCATTCTCCGACCGACGGGGGGACCCGTGGCGGGTGAACTCGCGACCTTCCAGAGTCACGCGGACCTCGTCCGCTTCCTCGATCGCGCGCTCTCACAGCCGGGGGGAGGCATAATCACGGCCATGGGGGATGGCCTCCTCCCGGGACTTCCTCAGGCCGGTTCGATGGAAGGCTTCTCGCGGACGAACGTCCAAGTCGCGGGCGTCGACGAACTCGACGTCGTGAAGACGGACGGCGAATATCTGTATCTGGTGTCCGCGACCAACGTGACGATCGTCGAGGCGACCCCGCCCGGCCAGATGCACGTAGTCGCCCGGATTTCCGCGGCGGACCTCGGGATTCCGCCGGAACCGCAAACCGATTCGCCGGGATACACAACCGGGTTGTACATCGCCGGAGTCTTTGTCGAAGGGGATCGACTCGCCATCGTATCGACCTCGTATGGCATCGTCTGGATCGCATCGGACCGGGTTCTCCTGCCGGACGTCGAGAGCGGGCGGCCGAGGACCTACGTGTCCGTATTCGTGCTCAGCCCTGCGTCGCCGCCGTCGTTGGACTTCGTGCAGGGCGTTTCCGGGAGTCTGAGTGCAGCGCGCAGCACGAATGGGCACCTCTACGCAATCGTGCAGGACTACATCATGGAGGTCGACGAGGAATACCTCTTGCCGGAGACCTGCAGCGGAGCGACTTGTGAGGCGGTCCAAGCTCAGCGGATATACTATGATCCGGAATCAAAGGACGCGGGCCTCTTCACGAACATCCTTGCGGTGAACTTCCGAACGGGGACCGCCGCAGTGATGTCGATCGTCACCGGCTATACCTCCGTGCTGTACATGTCCTCGCAGGCCCTCTATCTCACGTTCGTGAAGTGGGCCGGTGTCCCGTCCACACCGGATGAGTGGCGCGCGGCCGTTGCGTGGACGAGCATCTACAAGATCCTCGCGAGCGGCATTTCCTTTCACGCGGCGGCGGAGGGCGATGTTCCCGGCACCGTGTCAAACCAATTCTCGATCGATGAGCACGACGGATTCCTCCGGGTCGCGACGACGACGGGCTGGGGTGAGTCGAACAACGTGTACGTGCTCAACGGCACGCTCGACGTGATCGGTTCCCTCGAGGGCTTGGCGCCGGACGAACGAATCTTTTCCGCCCGGTTCCGGGGCGACACCCTATACCTCGGGACGTTCCGCCAGGTGGACCCATTCTTCGTGATCGACCTCTCGGACCCGACGAGGCCCAGACTCCTCGGAGAAGTGGAGATCCCCGGCTTCTCGACGTACCTTCATCCCGTCGACGAGAGCCATGTCCTCGGGGTCGGCATGGAGAACCAGACCCTGAAGCTCTCTCTCTTCGACGTGTCCGACCCGACACACCCCGTTGAGTCAAGCAAGTTCTCGACAGACGGGTTT
>CAYOUM010000198.1:0-2785 GCA_964407185.1 uncultured Methanomassiliicoccales archaeon
CCGCGATTCTCGCGAGGTGGTCGCGTTGAAAGCGACCGCCGTCGCGCATCCGATTCAGGGCCTGATCAAGTATCACGGCCTCGCGGATCCGGTTCTACGCCTCCCGTTCCACGATTCGATCAGCGTGTGCACAGCCCCGCTCACGACACGGACGACCATCGAGTTTGGAGATTCCCCGCGGGATGGAGCCACGATTGACCGCCGACCCGTGGGCGGACGAGAGCTCGAACGGATCCTCGCCGTCGTCGACGCCGTGCGGACGCACGCGAAGATTCGAAACCGGTTTCGCATGGAGAGCGTGAACGACTTTCCGTCCAACGTGGGCCTTGGGGCAAGCGCCTCGGGCTTCGCAGCCCTGGCCATGGCGGCTTCGAAGGCGGCGGGGCTTGCCGTGACGATCGAGGACATCTCCCGCATCGCCCGTCTCGGAGCCGGATCGGCGACGCGCGCGGTAGCGGGTGGTTTCTCGAAATGGCGGCGCGGCCTCGGCGATGCCGATTCATTCGCCGTCCCGCTCGCGGGACCGGAGCTCGAGATGGGGATCGTCGTCGCCCTCGTCCCTGCATACAAGGAAACAGAATCTGCCCACGTGGAGGCGCCCGCGTCGCCCCTGTTCGAAGCCCGTCTTGCGGCGATTCCAAAGATGCTCGCAGAAATGGAGCTCGCGATCCGCACCCGCGACATCGGAAAAATCTGCGCACTCGCGGAACGGGATACGCTCCTGCTCCACGGCATCACGATGACGGGGCCGAGGGAGCTCCTCCTGTGGCGGCCCGAGACCGTCCAGGTTATCCACGCGGTGAAGCGGATGCGCGAGGAAGGCGTCCCCGCGTTCTTCTCGATCGATACGGGTGCGACCGTATACGTGAACACGTTCCCGGGTCTGGTCGATGACGTCGAATCCCGCATCCATGACCTCGGTATCCCGACGATTCGGTGCCACGTCGGCGGGCCTGCGCGGCTCGTAGACGACCACCTGTTCTGAAACCTCAAGCCTTTTACCCGCACATCCGTTTCCCCGGATAATGCGGATCATTCTTCTCGGCCCGCCCGGAGCGGGAAAGGGGACTCAGGCGGTCCGGCTCGCGGAGAAGCTCGGTGTTCCCCACATCTCGACGGGGGACATCCTGCGGCGGAACGTCGTGAAGAAGACGAAGCTCGGGCAGCAGGCGGAGAAGTACATGGTTGCGGGCACGCTCGTGCCCGACGACTTTGTGATCGAGATGACCGCGAAGCGGCTGAAGGAGAAGGACGCCCGGAAGGGATTCATCCTCGATGGCTTCCCACGGACGCTCGCCCAGGCGAAGGCGCTGGAGGACCTCAGCGACATCGACGAGGTCGTCAACCTGTTCCTCGACCCCGAGGACCTCGTGAAGCGTTCGACGGGGCGCGCCGTGTGCCCGAACTGCGAGGCCGTGTACCACGTTCTCACGAACCCGCCAAAGAAAAAGGGCGTGTGCGACAAGTGCGGCAGCGCGCTGATTCAGCGAGAAGACGACAAGGAGGAAGTCGTCCGGACTCGGATCAAAACGTACGAGGAGCGGACGGAGCCGCTGTGCATGTACTACAAGGAGAGGGGCCTCCTCCGCGACGTGTACGCGAGTGGGCACATCGAGGAGATCCACGAGCGGATCCTCGAGGCCCTTCGTCACTGAACCCGATACCTACCAAGGAACGCTTAAGTCAACCGAGCCCGCTCGACGCCCGGACCGGCCGATGGAAGAGCTCCCGTGGCGGGTGTTGATCCTCGCGTCGAAACGCGGCTACATCGGGGCGAATCGAGAGGACTGCTTCCACGAAATCCGCGGCGTGATGTACGACACGCTTGAGAGGGCGGTCCTCGAGCTCGAGCGAGGCGGGCTTTTGACGGTCCAGTGGCTCTCAGACAGCCGGTTCGTCGTGATGATCACCGATAAGGGGTCCGTCGAGGTGCGGGAGGAATACGAGCGCCGCCTCAAAGCGTACGAGGAACGGATCGCGGAGCAGAAGAAAAAGGCGGGGCTCGCCCGCATGTGAGGAGAGGAAAGAAGGTTAATTACTAAGGAACATTGCAAGGCGAGCCCTCGTAGTCTAGCTTGGATAGGACAGAGGCCTGCGGAGCCTCAAACCGGGGTTCGAATCCCCGCGGGGGCGTACCTTCCCGGCGGGACAAATCTTCGACACTCCGGGGCCCGCGAATCGGCGCAAACGCTTTTGGGCGGAATGCAGATGGAGGACGAGCAAGGGGGGAGGACATGGGCGTGGAGGAAAATCTGCAGGCGTACCGAGCGATCCTGAGGGCAATCAACACGCGCGATTGGGATCAGGCCTTCGCGTGGCTGGACCCATCAGTAGTTCGATACATAATGGGGACCCCTGAGCGAGCGGACCAAGGGCTCGCGGTCATCCGGGAAGGGTTTCTAACGTTCGCCAGCAAGTACCCCGATGCAAGATGGGAGCTACGACGGCTCTTCGGCCAGGGCGATTGGGTCTGCGCAGAGTTCGTTTTCACGGGAACGCACCAGGAGAAGAACGCGAGAGTCGACGTCCCTATGTGTGAGGTTCTTCGCTTCGATAATGAGAAGATCGTTGAATACCACGTATACTTCGACAGTGACCTTTGGGCCTCCCAGCTGCGGCCCAAGGCGGGCGAGGAGTAAGGGCTAGTCTGCCACCCTTGACCTTGACCTGATAGGACAGAAGCCCGCGGATGTCAAACCGGGGCTCGAATCCCCGCGGGGGCGTCCACTATGAAGGGAAACCGGGTCAATGGGCGGGGGTTTCCTAGATAGCGAAAGGCTTGCCA
>CAYOUM010000199.1:0-2766 GCA_964407185.1 uncultured Methanomassiliicoccales archaeon
GTACGCGACGACGTTTCGGACTTCCTTGGAGTCGAGGCCAACCACGACATCGACCTTCGTGTCCCCGTTTAGGTCCCCGACCGCCAGCGCAAGGGGCTTCTTCACGTCTTTCGGGAGCAGGTCGATTGCGTGTTCCTGCCAGTAGAAGCTGTTCTCGTACCAGTACACGCCACGCTCCGAGTTCCCTCCGCCCGCCTCGGTCGCGCTGACCGTATCGACGAGGCTGAGCGGGGCGTCGATGATGATCTGTGTCGCGAGCATCCGGTATTGCTCGGCAGTCCCGGGGGAACCTTGGTCGGCGATCGATCGGATCCGAAGGGTGTACCAGTTTTCACCGGGCACGAACGGATCCTGGTTCCGCCGAAGGAGGTCGATGCTGAACACATAGCTCTTCTCCGTGGGCGGGTCGAAACCGAACAAGGAGATTGTGCTCACGGGCGAGCCACCGGGCCGCTTCTTGACGGAAAAGGCCCCGTAATAGTCCTGGATTTCAACGTCGCCCGCGTTCGCATTGACGTAGGTAGTCGTCCCGTCCTTGTCCCGGACGATGACCCGAACGTACATCTTTTCCGTCGACTTGAACCGGTTCTCCGGGGTCAGATCGGAGAGCACTCCGTCGTTGTTCGGGTCTCGGTACGTGACGATCCTTGGGAACGGTGTGACCGTCTGACCGATCGAGATCTGATCCGTCGCGAAGAACCCAGCGTTGCCGGAGTTGTCCTTGAGGACGAATTCGAGCGGATAGGGCGCGTCCGGGAGGCCTGTCGTGTCGAAGAAGTACACGTACTCGTAGAACGGCGAGGTCACTGCCTGGGCGAAGGCGGGTGTCTGCTTCGTGGGGTCCCGCGAGTCGAACTCCTTTGTTTGCGGGAAGAGCTTGTTGCCGAACCGATCGTACAGGATGAACGAGTTAATGTTCTCGAGGTTCCGGATTACCGTCGACCGCGCGATCACGTAGACGATTTCGCCGGCCCGGAACAATCGGGTTGGCGTTCCCGAGGGGTTGTCCAGCGTGGGCAGCCCGGTTGCGTTGAAGATGTTGTACCCATAGTCCCCAAAGGGGCCGCTGTCGCCCTGACCGATTCCGCCGAGGGTGCTGTTCCAGGTGCCGCCGAACGGGTTGACCGTGGCCGTTCCTTTGACGACCTTCAGGACCATCCGGGAGCTCGTCGTGTGGTTTTGCGCGTCTTTCGCATGGAACAGGATGAGGGAGCCATCCCAGGTCAGGCTCGGGTTCAGGCAGCCATGGGACAGCGTCCAGACACCGTCCCTCGCCACCGCGTCGCCCCCGGTCCCGTCGTCGCGCATCGCGAGTCGGGACGCGCACGGGCTGACGGTTCCGAAGTACGTCGTGATCTCCCTTTCCACTGAGGTGAGATCGTTGTCCGAGTCATACACCCGCGCGTAAAGCGTGAACGTCTTGCCGGTCTCCGGCGTGTCGATTGACACTGTTCCTGGGCTTCCATCCGCCCATCGAAGCCCAAAAATCGGTGGGTGAGTGCCCGCGGGACCGAGGACCTGCTCGGACCACACGACCACACCACGGTCGATGTCAATCACGGACACAAGAATCTTGTCCGTTGGAAGGAGGGTTCTGTTCGTGATCGTCCAGCGCTCGTTGATATTCCAGGTAGAATCGCTCCCATCAACTAGGCCGTACGGGTCGCCGGTGTTCGGTCCCCACGCGACCGTGCCGCGCAGGGCGAGGATCTCCGTCGAGAAGGCGCCACCGCGTTCGAGTGTGATGTACACCCGCGTTGGACCGACGAAGAGGGCCCCTCCACCGCGGTGGACCACCGTGATGTTCATCCCGGATGGGTTTCCAACGGCATCGTATTGGGGAGCGAGGTTCGCGTCGAGGTCGAGCCGCAGGCCGACCGGCGGGCCCGAGAAACTCGTGACCCAGAGGATGATCACTGAAAACAGGACGACGGTGATCAGGAGGATCAGAAGCGTGCCGACAACTTCAGATACGGCTGACTGGTCACGACGCAAGATGCGCCTTACGTGCTTCATGAGAGGGGCCTCCGTATGGAGAGGTCCTCGACTTGTGTCGCTCGTTATATAAGCGTGTCGTGGTCATTACCAATCCATGCGCGCGCAGTGTCCGGTTTGTCGATGATTATCACGCAGCGCCCGAGTCGCGCCTGGCAGACGCCCTTTTTCGCCGCAGCTATCTTCAAATAAAGCCCAGGGATGGAGCGGTCGTGGTCCTCACCGCCGCGGAGCGCGTGTTGCTTCACCTTCTCCCGTTCTGGAATGCGCGGGACGGCGTCCGGGAGATCACCCAGGAGGGAATCGCAGAGGGCACCGGGATGCTGCGGAGCCACGTGCCGCGGGCGCTGAAGCGGCTTGTCGCCGACGGACACGCTGAGGTCCGCGAAGGCCGGCTTCGCGGTCGCGGTCGCAAGGTTCGCCTCTACTACCTCACGGAATCCGGCATTCGCCGCTCGCGCGATTTGCTCGCCGGGATCGAGGGCGAGGAAGTGCAGTTTGGTGAGCGGCGCGTGACGATCCGCGAGCTTTCGGAGGAATTGCGCGTGACCCCGCTCGAGATTGTGCTCGGACTTGACGGCGGGCATCGCTACCGCCCGCGCGAGGCCGCCCTCTCGATTCCAAAGGTCGGGCTTCTCGAGCGGGACGCCGAGCTCCGGGAACTTGCGGAATGGCTCCATGGCCCTGCGGCCGTCATGGTCGTCTACGGCTCCCGCGGGATGGGCAAGACCGCCCTTGCCCAGGCCTTCCTCGCGAGCCCACGACGGCCAG
>CAYOUM010000200.1:0-1200 GCA_964407185.1 uncultured Methanomassiliicoccales archaeon
TTTGGTCCTGATCGCGAGGAGGTGGGCGTCGGGGCGGCGCCGGCCCTCGTCCGCATCGAAATCACGCCGCGAGCAAGACTCCCGGTCACCGTCGCGCGTAGCCCGACAGCAGGCTGTAAACGGGAAAATGTGGCACCGCAGCGCAGCAGGGCGGCCGACCTCGAAGTGGCCGGCGGGGGGAGGAGTGGCTGACAGCGTTCCAGGCATCGGCGGCCGTTAGAACGGCACGCTTCGTCGCCTACCACAAGGATAGGCGGCTCACGTACCTGGGTCGCCGGCACCAGCCCTCCTCGAAGGAGGGCAGGCTTCCCGCAGGCTCGCGCACTGCAGTACCGCAGGGAACGTGGGCGGGCTTAACTTCCGGGTTCGGGATGGGACCGGGTGTATCCCCGCCGCTTTGGCCGTCAAACCACTGCTTGGCATCGGAGAGGGGAAGCGATATTTCAGGATTTTCATCCCAGGGCCCCAATCGCCGCCGTCGTTCCGCCCTCGGATGGACGCGCTCCACTCACCTTTCGCCCCACGCGGACGAACGATTGCTCAAACGGCTGGGAGCAGGGCCTGAAGGAGGCCCATGATCGGGTTCCCGACGATGAACGAGAGGACGTACGCGATCGCAAGTGGCACCATGAACGGGAGTTGCGGAGTCACCCAGGCTTCGTCCAGCCCAGCGTCTTTGAGAGCCCGCAGACTCGAGACGCGGTCGTGTCTCCCTCGAGGGAACAGCACGCGGACGTGCTCGCCGCCCTCGACCTGGTCCATGAACCACACGAATCGCGGGACCCGGTTGAGGGGGACCTTGTAGCCGAAAAACGCCTCGGGAATCTCCACCTGTCCATGGGACGCGTTATATGCGAACAACGCGATCGGTACAAACACCAAGAGCAGGGCCGCAGTGAGGAGGACGAGGAGCGAGAAGGGGAACAGAATCGCCAGCACGTCTTGCACCAGCGGATCGAGCACGATCAACGGGAGCGAGGGGGCGAGGGATGGATACATCGGGACGAGCAACGTGATCGCGATCATCGCCTTCGCGTCCGCGCCGCCCTTCAGGAGGTGTGCCTGGTACATCCCTCGGAATACAAGGATCATCACGGATGGGCTCAAATACAGAGCATAGGAGCGAAGCTCCCCGGTGTCGCCTGCCTGTGAGAGGTCGATGATCGGATAGATGGCCGCGACGAGTGCGATCGCATGTGC
>CAYOUM010000200.1:1224-2723 GCA_964407185.1 uncultured Methanomassiliicoccales archaeon
TCGGCGGGAACCGCCTCCCCCGCTCGGTGACAAACTCCTCGCCGTAGAAGACGCCATAAAAGAGGACCGCCGCCGGCACGAGCGCAAGTGCAAGGGTCGCGTCGACCCCGTCACGGATGAGTTCTGCACCAAACAGCACCAGGCCCGCGGTTCCCATCAGAATCCACGCGGGGTCCCGAACCTGGCGGGTCCGCCAATCAGACCGGGCCGCGTACGCCAGGAACGCGGCGCCCAGACCGAGGCGGAGGATGTCGAGGGGGTCCACTGCGCATAATAAAATTCAGCTCTAAAATACATTCACCGCTATAGATTGTCGCCCTGACGCACGGCGGCCGGAGTCGGTGCGGGTTTGGGAAATCGCGCTGGAAAGTCTTTATACCCCGTGCCTGGATGCAGCGGCGCACGACGGCCCGCGTGGGGGGCGTGCGTCCCTTCTCGCCCGCCGCCCGTGGAGCCGCTACCCCATGATCGAGCCACGCCGGATGAAGGCGAAGGTGTGCCTCGTTGGAGAGCACGCCGTCGGGAAAACCTCCCTCATTCGGAGGTTTGTCCTTGACGAGTTCGACGACCGCTACATCGTGACCCTCGGTGCGAAGGTATCGAAAAAGGAACTCCATCTCCAGATTCCGGCCGGCACGCCCGTCCAGATGGACATGACGATTTGGGACATCATGGGCTCGAAGGGGTTCCGCGAACTCCTGCGTGAGGCGTATTTTCACGGCGCCCAGGGAATCCTTGCGGTCTGCGACCTCACCCGGTACGATACCCTCGAGGACCTCGATTCCTGGGTCGAGTCCGTATTCCGCACTGTCGGCGAGATTCCGGTCGTATTCGCGGTGAACAAATCGGACCTCCGGGATCAGGCAACGTTCGGCGAAGAGCAGATCCGCGCAGCGACCGAAGGGTTCGACTCGCCATTCGTCTACGCCTCCGCAAAGACGGGCGAGAATGTGGAAGGGCTGTTCCGGAGCCTCGCGGACGCGATCGCCGGGGCAACCTTCGGGAAATAGGTTGCCGGAAAGGTTTTAGCGGGAGCCCCTCCGTCGCCGCCGCATGGCGGAACCCGCGTCGGAGACCGTCCGAATCAAGGTCACCCGGGACCTCGGCTTCTCCGACGTCGTCCTCCTCGGCCTCGGTACGATGGTTGGGGCGGGGATGTTCGTCCTCGTGGGAAGCGCCGCACGGGTCGCGGGCGGAGCGGCGATCCTCGGCATCGGGATGGCGGCCTTCGTCGTGTTCCTGAACGCGCTCGCGTACGCGGAGCTCTCGGGTTCCCGCCCGGACGTGGCGGGTGGTGGGTACGGCTGGGTGCGGGAATCTCTTCCCCGACCGAGCGGGTTCCTCGCAGGGTGGCTCTCATGGGCAGGCCATCTTTCCGCGGCGGCCCTTTGCGCCGCGGGAATCGGGCTCTTCGTTGACTATCTCCTCGGCTCCGCTGGGGTGGCCTTCCTGCCCAGAGACCTTGTCCTTGCGGGCACTCCCTTCAACGCCTCCGAGAA
>CAYOUM010000201.1:0-2694 GCA_964407185.1 uncultured Methanomassiliicoccales archaeon
TTCGCTCCCTCGCGGAGCGCGCGATCCAGGGCGCCACGGGGTTCGACGCGAGCGTCCGGGAGGCCCTCCTCGAAGAGCTCACGGACGTCGATCTCATCCTCAGCGACGGACAGGGGCTCGACATCGATCTCGAGACCGTCCCACGCGTCCGAGAGGCCGACTACGAGGTGGTCAGCGAGAGGAAGACCGGCCGTCTCTATGCGAGCGCCGCCGCGACCGCGGCACTCCTCGCCCGTGCTTCCGCTGGGGATCGGGGCGCGCTGGAGTCCTTCGCGCGTCATTTTTCCACGGCGTTCCAGGACCGCGACGATCTCCTCGGGGCAGGAATCGTCCGTTCAAGACTGGGCGGCTCCTCGATGGGCGACATCGTCCAGGGCAAGCGGACGCGCGTGTACGCGATGGCGATTGAGCGGCTTCCCGCCCGGGAGCGTGCCGCATTCCTGAAATCCTACGGCCGGGGCGCGCGGACGACGCCCCGGAACATCGCGCAGGTTCGTGAGCTTCTCCGGACGCACGTCCTCGGCGCAATGAACGAACGGATCGAACAGAACGTCCGCGCGGCGACCGACGCCCTTGACCGGATCGCGTTCCGCGATTCCTCTGCAAAGGAGGTGCTCTCCCTCCTTTCGCGTGTCCAGCATTTGCGTGTCTCCTAATCCTCGATTCCCGCGGCGCTGATTCGGAACTTCGCGGTCCGGCCCTCGGCGGCGGCCCGGTGCTTCACGAGCCGCGCGAGCCGAGTGCTCGGCCCCGTCTTTGCGAGTTCAACGATCGCCTTCGCATTATGCGTGAGCATGTGCCCGCCAAGGGGCATGTACTTGCCCGTCTCGATGTCCGTGTACACCTGTGACGTCGCGACGACCGGGATGCCGACCTTCCGCGACACCCGAAGCAGCTTCGCAACTTGGCGGGTGAGCGCATGTCGTTCCTCCCGTCGGATCTCGTCCCGCATCGTGAGGCGGTAGTGCATCGTCACGCTGTCGATCACGATGAGCCCGACCTCCGGGCTCTTCTCTGTGATCTTGATTGCCTTATCGATCAACTCCTCCTGCTCGTCGAACGAGTATGGCTCGGAGAAGAGGATGTTCTTCGCGACGACCTCGAAGTCCTCGCCGCAGATCTGCTCGAGTCGCTCCATCGACACGCCCTCCGTGTCGATATAGATCGCTTTCTTCCCACCGCGCACGACGTTCCGCGCGAGCTGCAGGCAGATGTTCGTTTTCCCGCTCCCCGCCTCGCCGAACAGGAGGGTGATGCACCCGCCCTCGAAGCCTCCGCCGAGGAGGTCATCGACGGAACGACAGTCGAGGGGGACGCGCATTGCGCGGCGAGCCGTCGATCGGGTAATGAACCCTTTGACCGCCGCGTCGTGAGGATGCTCGCGGTCCTATACTTCAGGAAGAAGGCGAACGGTGTCGTCGATCGCGATCCCCGAGACCTCTTCTGCCCGGACCCATCCCTCCGGCCTGCGGACGGACACCCGCGTGCCGTTCCGAGCGAGCACAATCTTCGACGGCGTCACTTCGACAACCCGGTACCGGCCGACCATTCCCTGGATCGGTTCGGCACGTTGGAGATCCCGTTGTTGAATCCGTCTCGGCGTCCAATCCTCGAGGTCGATTGCCTCGATGTCCGCACCGCCCTCGCGGACGCGATACATGCGTCCTTGGAACCGAACGAGGTCCCCGCGGCGGTATCCAGGGAGACGGACGTGGTACGTCACGCGGTACACGTCGCGGCCCTCCTTGCGGCCGTGGATTTTCGGGGACGCACGGACCTCGCCGTCAAGCGCCTCTGCGATTTCCCTCGCTGCTGCTTTACCCGCCGTTCCGGTGCTCACGTAAAAGTCCACGCCGCCTTCGGTCCGCTCCACGCGGCTCACAAACGCCTCGCGGTCTCTCCGTTGCGAGAACCGCGCTCCGATGATCCTCGCCACCCGGTCCATCTCATGTGCCCGAAGGTCCCGGCCCTGCGCACGAACCTGGACGATCGCCTCATAATACCGGCCGTGCCGACGGGAGCACGTCGGGCACACACCCTGCTTCACGCGGAGACGGATGGGAAACGACTGTGCGATGTCGAACTCTCCCATGCGGGCGGCGAACTTGACCGTGAGGCGATAGTTCCGCGCGTCCTCCTTGTGGGCGGTCTGGGTGAACGAGGTGCCGGTTGCGCGTGGGTCCACGGGGATTCGCTCCTGGAGCAGCCTCGGAATCGCGTCGTCGAGGTCGACAAGGGCCCACCCGGCGTCGAGCTGCAGGCGGCTGCAATGGGCGCACACGACGACTTCGATCGTCTCCGGCGGATGGACGAAGCGTCGCCGCTTCGCGAAGCACGACGCGCAGAGGCCCTCGAGCGTAAGGCCCTCCCGCCCACATTCCACGCAGAACATTGTTTCACTGTCGAAGGGCCCAGGATACTTAAGCCATGGCGTTCGACATCGGATTCCAGCACCCGGAGAGGAGACCATAAGTATCGGCGCCCGCGTGTCTGCGGGACCGATGGCATCCCGGAGGGCGTGGTGGCAGAGGCGTCGCGTGAAGCACCGCGACGCCGTCGTCCTCTGCGTGCTGTCGTCCGCCTCTCTCCTGGCGGGCGAGCTCGCGGCGCCGCTCCTCCGCGACATCTGGGCCAAGCACCTCACGCCGTACCTTGTGAACCCCCCGGAATTCGTCCTCCGGGCGACCCTCGCCC
>CAYOUM010000202.1:0-2680 GCA_964407185.1 uncultured Methanomassiliicoccales archaeon
CGTCCCTCAACTCCTTTTCCGCGTCGCGATGTCCGTCGGGGAGTACCGGACGAAGCGCGCGTACCTGTGGAGCCTCGGATATCGACGGAGACTCGCCGTCCGCAAGGCCCTGTGGCACATCCGGTAGAGCTCGTCGGACTTGGATCGAATGGTATCACGGGTGATTTTCGAAACGGAACGGTTATCCACATTCTGGGCCACCTGACCGACCGATGGCGACCCGGCGAATGCCGGCCCGAACTTCGACGGTGTTCGAGGAAATCACGGTCGCACGGCCCACGCCAACCGGCGCGGGCGCGTCCACCGCACGCGTTCGATCCCCTCTCGGGCGGGAGCAACATGTTTTCCCTCCGGAAACAGAAATCCGCTTCCAGACCCGCAAGTCGTGGCGGTCGATCGTCTTCTCAATCGCGATGACCGTCGCGCAGTTCTCCGCGAAGCGCGCGTACCTGCGGGGCCGTAGGTATCGGCCGGCCGTGGCGCGACGCAAGGCCTTGTGGCATATCCGGTGAGATGCGTCAGCTCCCGAGTACGAAGTCCGCGGGTGTAAGAAGGAGGATCCCCGCGATCGAACCAGACCTAACGACTTCGCGGTTTCCGTTGCGTGCGGAAGGAGAAGAGGATCGCGATGATAGAGGCCGCGAAATAAGCCGCGAGCCCCACCCAGCCGTACGCGAATCCGAGGATGAGAGCGGTGTTCAACTGGTGAAGGTCCTGGAGTATGACCTCCACGGCGGGGAGCATCATCGCGGAGACGCCGAGGATCGTGACGGCAATGCCCATGGGGCCGGGAAAGTACATCGCGAAGGACCTTGCCTGTCGCTTCAGGCCCTCGCGCCGGCGCAACAGCTCGGGCTGCGCGACTGTGACAAGGGCGATCTCGACGGGCGCATCTTCCTCAGCGGCCTCGTACGAGGACTGAAGGAGGACCTCCTGGACTTCTCGCGTCTGCGCCTCACCCACCGTCTGGAGGATTTCATCGAGGTCCTCCTCCTCGGGATCCCGGGGCGACGTCGAAGGATCCGAATCCTCCGCCTCGGCGGGCCTGCTCCAATCCCAGAAGAGACTCCCGAGCTGTCGGTTGACTTCGCGGACCCGATGTTCGAATGAGTTCTGGACCTGAAATGCGAGAACGCCGAGACCGGTGAGAAAGATCGCGGAGGCGATGAGGTAGACCGTGTACGCCCACCGAGAAATCTCAGGCCCATACCAGGGGCTTGCCAGGCGAGAAGCGAAGGTCCAGGCAACGACCATCACGATTGCGAAGTACGAGCCGAAGCCCGCCGCGAGCAGGGTCGGGCCGTGTCTTCGCTCTACACGTCTCATACGGACGACCGCCCGCTCCCGGTGACTAGCATGTCGGGCATATAGCTCATCACGCGATTCTCCGTTTTGAGAACCCTCCGGGCCGAGCACCTCCCCGAAGCCAGCCAGACCCCTGACCCGACCCTCTTCCCTCCTGGATATCGCGACTGCCCACGGAAACCATATTATGCTCGGCACCGGTATTCACACCGAATGGCGGAGGGCGACGTGTGAGCCATCGGGTTCGGATCCTGGCGTTCCTGACCGTAATCGGACTGACAGTCGTCGCGCTGGTCCCCGTAACGGACGCAGGGCCCGCCGCGATTCCCAACTCTTCAGCGGTGCATGGTCATCAGGACGTCGGCGATTCCTACGAAGGCGGGAGTCTTCCGGTTCCCTCGCTCACGCCCCCGGTGACAAGAATCGAAACGAGAGGTACGCTTGGCCTCCAAGGCTGGTACGTTACCCCCGTTCTCGTCATTCTCACCGCGACGGACGATGTCGAAGTCACGTCCACCTGGTACCGAGTGGATAGCGGCCCTTATCAGCTCTACGGGCTGCCCTTCTCCATCAACGACGACCGCAACCATACGGTGGAATTCTTCTCCCTCGATCGCGAGGAGAACGCAGAGACTCCGAAGACCGCCCGGATCCCTGTCGACAGGAACCCACCGATCTTCCTCGACGTCAGACCTCTGGGAACGGTCAACTCCGAGAATGTTCTTCTCCAATGGAATGCTGAGGACCCCGCCTCGGGCGTCGCCCGCAGTGAGGTTTCCGTGGATGGCGGTGCATTCCAGAACGTCGGGCCCCAAAGGAGCACGCCTGTCCAGTTGTCGAACGGGAGGCACACGGTCCGTCTTCGGGCCTACGACCTCGCGGGAAATAATGCGTCGACAGAGTACGCGTTCCAAGTCGACACGTCGTTCCTCAGCGTAACCGGACCCCAAGGAACGATTCTTCTCGCCCTCATCGTGGGGGTCAATGCGGCCGCCGTGCTCGCCGTCCTCATCCTTCGACGAAGGAGACGACCCTGAGGATTTGGACGAACACGTGCGGACGAGAGGGGCAGAGCGACCTCAAGACCGCGGGTCGTGGTCAACGCGTTGGATCGACACCCCCATAGGTCTGGAGTCCCGCTCACATTGGCAATTGCGTACAAATCCCTCCGTAGAGATTGGCATGGGTCGACCGCTGTCCGATGGTTGTACCAAACCAGATATATACGCGTCCGCGGAATCAGGGCCGCCCCTGTTCCCAAGGATGCGAGACATCGAGGCCCGCTTGAGGCGGTCGCAAGTCATGAAGACGTCGACACATGATGAATCGGATCATTTGCGTGAAAGCGCGAAAAGCGGGAAGTCCATTCAGCCTC
>CAYOUM010000203.1:0-2675 GCA_964407185.1 uncultured Methanomassiliicoccales archaeon
GGATCGTTACCAAGGTGACGCGGCGGTGGCGGAGGATTGGTGGAGTCCCGAGCCGCCCGATTTCGGTCCACTCCGCGAGTCGAAGGAGGGACTCTCGCTGAAGGAGGCTCGCCTCGTCGGCAGAGGAAGCGACGAGGAGCCACATCTCGCGCGGGAACGGCTCCGAGCGTATAATTCGATTCTCATGGGGAGAAGTGAACGTAAGGTCGCTTCCGTCGACCCGCAAAGTTTTATGGTCGTTGCCAGGTTCGGCGCGCCGAGCATCGAGCGATGACCGACGTCCTCTTTCTTTCCTCCGTCCAAGCACATCAGGTGGACCGGGTGCGAGTGATTGTGGAGAAGCTCAAGAAACGGGTTCCCGATGTCAACGTGCGCGTCGCGGAGGGCGAGGAGAGCAAGGAGTTGCTCGCGAGGAACAAGATCCAGTTCGGCCCCGCCGTGCTCATCGACGGCCGACTCGAGTATGTGGGCATTCCACGGCTTTCAATGCTCGTCGATCGACTCCTTCAGGTGAAGGAAAGGCGCTTGAATCCCCGGACCGCGGGGGAAAAGCCGACGACCGGACCCGCGAGGCCCGCCACGCCGCCCGCCCCACCGGCTGCGAGTTCGCAGAAGTGATGACATCGCGCCAGAGGGACATGTGTGCGCGCCCCTGGCAAACGTTCTTATCGCTAACGTCCCATTCTCAGAATCCATTACGGAGGCGAGTGGCGTTCCCGGGGACAGCCGATCATTCCCGGGCCGCCCTCCCGCCTTGAAACCGGTCGATCACCGCGCGAAAAGTATAAAGCCGTCGGGACCGCTTTTTCTGTCGGGTTGGAAACATCGCGTCCTGTTCCGTCGCGCTCGGAGGACTGAGGGGTTGCATCGATGAGCGTCGATGATGATTTCGAGGAGATGCGCAGGACGATCAGCCGGATGCTGAAGGACGCCTTCGAGGGGAAGCTCGGCGTGTTCCGCGAACCGTTCGTGTATGGCTTCACGATGCGAAGCCGAGACGCACGCGGGGAGGGAACGTTTCAGGCTGTCGAAGGGCAGGAAGTCGTGAGCAGGGATCCGCTCGTGGACGTGATCCTGGACCCCGATTCGATTTTCGTGACCGCGGAATTGCCTGGTGCACAGGTGGAGAACGTCCGCGTCCACGTCGATGCGACCCGGCTCTCGATCGAGGCGGACGGGGACAAGCACTACTATTCGTCCGTGGACCTGCCTGTGGACGTGATTGAGAACAGCGTGAATACGACCTTCACAAACGGAGTCCTCGACGTCACACTCAAGAGGGCTCGAACCCCATCCACTTCATGACGGAGCCGGGGCGGGAGCGTCGGTCCTGGCGGAGGGTGACCCGACGACTGCGCTCGAACGGATTGACCACAAGTTGCGGCGGCTCAGGGGGCTTGAGGCTTCGTATCATAGGGAAATCAAGAGGGCGGAGGAGGACTCTCGCCGGGAGACAATCGACAGAGAGAAGGCGGAGCGGCGGCTCGAGAAGATTCGGACGAAGTATGCGGGAAAGATCGAACGGTTGATGCCGAAGATTCGGCAGCTCACACGTCGTCGGGCGGAGCTGAAGGCGTAGAGTTCTTGCGTGGCTGCGCAATTCTCGCACCTGTGGCGGACGGGCGTGCCCTCAGCTTGCTCGCAGGGAAAATCCGCGTCTGTACGCTCTGCCGACTCCACACGAAGCGACTGAACGCGGTCCCGGGCGAGGGCCCTGCGAACGCGCAGATTTTTCTGATCGGGGAAGCTCCCGGGAGACAAGAAGACGAACGGGGACTGCCGTTTGTCGGGACGGCGGGATCAGTCCTCGATACCGCCCTCCGGGCGGCGGGACTGAATCGGAGCAAGTTGTTCGTAACGAACGCCGTAAAGTGTCGACCGCCCGCGAATCGCGCACCACGGCGGGACGAGGTCGCGATGTGCAGACCATACCTCATTGCGCAAATTCAGGCTGTCCGACCGCGCGTCATCGTAACGTTAGGCGGGACTGCCCTCCGGGACCTTCTGGGACCCAGCCCCCGGATCGCGGTCGCCCGACACAGCCCTCTCGAGTACGGCGGGATTCCTGTAATTGCGACGTACCATCCTGCGTCGTCTCGATACAACCGCGGGATTGGTGCAATGATTGCCCGGGACCTTAGGCGGGCCGCACGCGCGGCTCGCGAGGGACCTCGACGGATCCGGAGCAGACCTCCCGTGCCCGGAGGGGCGACTCGGGAGGCGCAGTCGGCGGGCGCCGCGCTCTTCGGCCATGGTGGCAAGGTCCTGCTCCTGCGGAGGGCCGATGAGGAAATCTGGTGCCTTCCGAAAGGTACGGTCGAGCCAGGCGAGACCTTTGAAGTCGCGGCCGTCCGGGAGGTCCGCGAGGAGACGGGTCTGGACGCCCGCGTCGTGGGTCCTCTCACAGAGGTTCGATATCAATTCTACTGGCCGCCGGTCGGGGCAAACATCGACAAACGAGTGTTCTACTTCCTTGCCCGGCGCGTTCGCGGGCGATTGGGCCTGGAACCGACATTTGATCGCGCGCGATGGTGCACGCGCTCCGATGCGCTGCGGCGCCTCCATTACGAGAACGACAAGGACGTCATCAGAGCTGCATTCGCGGCCTGGCGGAAGGTCACCGGAAGAACCCGCGCACGAGGTCGAGGGGCCAGCAATTGACGATGTCCTGAGGC
>CAYOUM010000204.1:0-2670 GCA_964407185.1 uncultured Methanomassiliicoccales archaeon
GATATCAAAGGAAGGCCTTCTGAAATCGCTGCTGAGATGAGGACGTTCGTGTCCGCCACGATCTTCATGCCGATGATGCCCGTGAACGGTGCTCGGCAATCGCCCGGTCGACGTCTGCTTCCGTGATCTTGGCCCTTTTCGCCTGCCTGCGGAATTCCTCCAGCATGGTCGAAGGAGAACGCAGCGCCCGGGCCGTATACTCAGGTCATCGCTCGTAGACCCGAGTGACGAGGTCCTCAAACGGCATCGAATTGTACGTCACCTTGCAATCTCTGAGTTTTCGTAACACGGAAATAGCAGTGACACGCTCGATTGCTTGGGCCGCCTTCACGCCACCTGGCGTCAAGGACAGAATCTCTCCGCTCGGGCTATCATTCCCGGCAACGAGCCGTTTGTCCTTCAGCTCTACCAGGTCTGCGTGGAGTTCCGGACTAAAGGGCCCGTACCAATACGGAATGAACTCGTATTCGATTTCCTTGAGCCCATAGGCCAGCTTTGCGAGAAACAGCTCTTTGATCAGCCGCGTTCTGCCGACGACGGGCTTGTTGTAGCGCTGTTTTCCCTCTCCCTGGAACAAGAGCAGGAGTATCCAGCGGGACGGGTCGGGCCGCGGCATCTGTTTCCCTCGCGTGTGCACGCCGGCGGGAGTAAATCAACGTGTCCGTATCGGTTCGCCAGATTTGCTGGAATTACCTCGGACGAGGGGGAGCATGACGAATCACTCACCGCAGTGGGCGACTCCACCTGGAAGGCTAGCTAGTGCTTCCGATGGACATCGATGACATGCCGGAAGTAGCCAACCGCCCCGCCCGCCGTGAGGTACGCACCCGGGTTCCGAAAAACGGGACAGCCAAGGGCCGCGGCGACCGCGGCGACGACGGCGAATGCGGCCGCAAAGAGATACACGATCTTCGCTTTCACGCGAGGTCCCCGCACCCGGGAAGGCCACCGAGCTTGATAAATCTGGCGGGTAGCGGCCGACCTACTCACGAAGGACCTGTTCGTGATAGGACTCCATAAAGCCTGGATCGCCCGACTCGAGATAGTTCTTCAGAGCGACGAGGCGATCCGACCAACCACATCGGACCCGGAGGAGGGACACGGAGTCGTTCAAGGCCAGTCCTGCGTGGACCGAGTACACCCCGCAACGGCCGCCGCTCTTCTCCTCGATGTCGAGTGTGAACCGCTTCACGGGTCCTTCTCGTGGCCACTCGACCGCGAGCCGCTTCGGCGGGTCAAACTCGAGGATCGTGCCGGCGTTTCCATCGCCCCCCATGTGATACGTCCCTCCCACCTGGGGCACGACCATCGGAGGCTTCCAGCCCCCGGCCCATTGTCGCAATGCCTCCCTTTGGACGAACGCGCTGAACACCTTGGACGGTGACGCGTCAATCAAGAGGTCGAGCTTGATCGGCTCCGTCGGTGGCGTGCTGTCGGGTCGCAGGGAATCGCTTCGTCCCTCCGCGACCGCCTTCAGGTTCCCGAGGCAGACCCGCCATGCATCGTGAAACCTCCCGCACGTGCTGTCCTCTCGCGGCACCCCGCCGGGCGGGACCCGCATCACGCAGCCGTCCGGCGCATCTTCGACCCGCCACTCCACACGCGTGTCCGCATCGAAGAGGGGCCATTGGAAGGAGACCGCACGGAGCACATCCCCGCCCAGAATCTCACACGTCCACCCGGGCGGCTCCGCGGCGGCGATCGCATAGTCCCCGCCAAACCGGAACTTCGAGCCGACGGCGGGCCCCCGCATGTCGAATTGCGCGAAGTTGCAGAACCACCGGGCCATGTGATGGGCCGTGAGGAGATGCTGGAACACGAACTCCCGCGGCGCTCGGATGAGGATGCCCATGCGCACCGTCACGGTCAAGGTGGGAGTGCGAACTGGAGCGGGCCCTTGAACATTCGGTTCCGATCTCGGTCGAGTTGTTTGAGACCGAGTGTCCTGGACCTGTCATCGAGGCTCAACCTTTATCTGTCCGCGACAGCGTTCCCGCGCGCGAGGGGGAACATGCTGTATCTCCAGAGTTTTAACCTGAAAGAAGGCAAGATGAAAGAGTTCCAGGCGTGGACGAAGAAGAACGAGGACTTGTTCCAGAGCCACGCGCCGAAGGGCTGGACGTATCGGGGGACGTATGCGTACGTCCTCGGGTTTGGCCGGTACCACGGGGCGGTCCTCTGGGAGCTGAACAAGTACGGCGATTTCGACACGTGGCGTGAGTACAGGGACACAACGTTTGTTCGGCTCTTCGAGGAGGAATCGGAGTTCGGCACGGACGAGACCGTGCTCGTCAGGGGGAGCGGCGACACGCGGATTATCGAGGAGTCGAAGATCGAGGAAGAGAGGAGCCGCAAGACTCGGTAGTCGGTCTGCAGGATCGAGGCCAATCATCGCGGACTGCAGGAGCGAAGCGCGAGCTCTCGAGGGCACACGTTCTGGAGGCCGTCGCAGGGCGGCGGGGCTGCGAGGAACCTTCCCGTCGCTGATTTTGTGCGCGCAACGCTTATCGCCATGGCGTTCCAGGATGATTCGAAATGGGGTGGATCACCCGCCGCATCGTGGGATTCGCCGTGTCCGCGGTCGTCGCAAGCCTCTTGTGGGCGTTCGCCGTAAACCGGGGGTGGGTCTCGGGGGAGCCGAGCCTCACGACGGCGTGCGGGGTCCTCGTC
>CAYOUM010000205.1:0-2668 GCA_964407185.1 uncultured Methanomassiliicoccales archaeon
CGCTCCATACGGAGGCGAAAACCGGAGTGCTCGCGATCTCACTCCAGGAGGCAGGCGCAAAGGTCCGGCTCGCATCCTGCAATCCGTTGTCCACGGACGACTCCGTGTCTGCGGCCCTGAACGAGCAGTTCGGCATTGAAACGTACGCGAAGAAATGGGAGACGACGGACGAGTATTACGAGAATCTTCACAAGGTCCTCGACCTGAAGCCGGACATCGTGGTCGACGATGGGGCGGACCTCATCTCCGTCCTTCACACGAAGCGCCGCGAGTTGCTCCGGGACATCCGCGGCGGGAACGAAGAGACGACGACCGGGGTGATCCGCTTGCGGGCGCTCGCCTCGCAGGGCAAGCTCGAGTTCCCCGTGATCGATGTGAACGATGCGAAGATGAAACATCTCTTCGACAACCGCTACGGAACGGGTCAGTCCACGCTGGATGGAATCATGACCGCGACGAACCTCCTCATCGCGGGGAAGACGTTCGTCGTCGCGGGATACGGCTGGTGCGGTCGCGGGATTGCGGCGCGGGCCCGTGGGATGGGCGCGCATGTCGTTGTCACGGAGGTGGACCCCGTGAAGGCGATCGAAGCTTCATTGGACGGGTTCCGCGTGGCCTCGATGGCGGAAGCGGTGAAGGGCGCGGACTTCATCGTGTCTGCGACGGGCGTGAAGGATGTCGTGACAGAACCGCACTTCCGCGCGATGAAGGACGGTTGTGTCCTCGCAAATGCAGGCCACTTTGACAACGAGGTCAGCAAGGCGGATCTCGAGCGAATCGGAAAGCGCCGACGAGTTCGCGAGTTTGTTGACGAATACGCGCTCCCCGATGGAAAGAAGCTCTACCTCCTTGCGGAGGGCCGGCTCGTGAACCTCGCGGCGGGGCAGGGCCATCCCGTCGAGATCATGGACATGAGCTTCTCGATCCAAGCGCTGTGCGTGGAACACATCGCGCGCCATGGCGACACGCTCGGGAAGCAGGTCGTCCCGGTCCCGGTGGAGATCGATGATCGCGTTGCCCGCCTCAAGCTCGCCGCGATGGAAATCGCGATCGACACCCTCACGCGGGAGCAGCGACGGTACCTCGAGAGCTGGACCGAGGGGACCTGAGGTCGAGCGCCCATGGTCCGGCCGATCGAGAGGCTCAACGATGGCTAGGCGGCTCGCTGTCCTCAGCGACTTCGACGGGACGATCACGACGACGGACATCGCGGAGATGGTCCTTGCCCGCTTCGCCCCGCCGGAGTGGGAGGCGATCGAGCAACTTCACCGGGCCCGCCGCATTGGGACCCGCGAAACGATGGCCCGCCAGTTCGCCCTCGTCCGAGGCGACCGTAAGGCGTTGCTGGAATTTGTGCGGGCCGAGGCGCGGATGGACCCCGGGTTCCCCGCCTTCCTGCGGACGTGCCATGCAAGCGGAATCCATTTCGAAATCGTGAGCGAGGGCCTCGATTTCTATGTTAATGAGCTGATGAAAATGTGGGGACTCGACGTTCCGGTCCGCACGAACCGCGCCGTGTTTGACCACGCCAGCGTCCGGATTGAGTATCCGTACGAGGACCCGACGTGCACTCTCTGCGGGACGTGCAAGCTCGCGCGACTGTTCGAACTCCGCACAAGCGGCTTTCAGGTTGCGTACATCGGCGATGGCGATTCCGATCTGTGCCCGGCCGTGGAGGCCGACCGTGTGTACGCGAAGGACCGGCTCGCGGATCTGTGTGACGCGGAGGAGATTCCCTACCGCCGGTTTCGAGACTTCACGGACATCGCGCGGGAGGTCGTGACATGGCGCGCACAAACTTCCTAGGCGTCTACGGCCATGTGATTCTGGACCAGATCGTCACGCTCGAACGCCTTCCCCCGCCGAACACCTCAATTCAGATTGTCCGCCGCGAACAGATGTTCGGTGGGACCGGCGGGAACATCGCCCGCATCGCGGCCCGACTCGGCGTTCCGACGGCGCTTGCGAGCTTTGTCGGTGAGGACTTCCCGCGCGACTACTGGAGGGCACTCCAGGGAGAGGGGGTCGACCTCACGGATCTCCGCCGGATGCGGGGCCATGGCACGCCCATCGCGTGGATTTTCTCCGATCGTCGCGGGAACCAGGTCGCAATCGTGGACCAGGGGCCGATGAAACTCGGCGCCAAGCTGACGCTCCTCGACCACGCCGTGAAGACGTCACAGCTCATTCACATTGGCACGGGCCGGCCGGAGTACTACACGAAGATCGCGGCGCTCGCCTCCAAGCTTCGAAAGCGAATTGCATTCGATCCGTCGCAGGAAATTCACTACGTGTATACCGCGCGGACATTCCTGAACATGCTCCGGCGGGCGGAGTTCTTCTTCGGCAACGAGGCCGAGATGAGGCGAGCGCTGGCGTTCACCCGACGGAAACGCTCCGCGGACCTTCTCGATTTCGTGCGGATTGTCGTCCTCACCCGCGGTGTGAAAGGCAGCACGATTCTTTCGGCCGACGGCAAGCAGAACGTCCCCGCCGTCCGGCCCCGGCGGGTCGTCGACGTAACGGGGGCGGGAGATGCGTATCGCGCCGGATTCTATGCCGCCCTTATGCGGGGCTACGACCTCTACCATTGCGGTCTCCTGGGCTCCGCGGTTGCGAGCTTCGTGGTCGAGCGGCGGGGGACGCAGTCGAATGCGCCGACGTGGGA
>CAYOUM010000206.1:0-2661 GCA_964407185.1 uncultured Methanomassiliicoccales archaeon
ATGCTGAAGATGGAGCAATACGACGAGCTGATCACGAAGCGCACGAAGCTCGTCACCGTCACGCACTGTTCAAACGTCCTCGGCACAATCAACCCCGTTCAGGAGATCGCAAAGCGGGCCCATGAGGTCGGCGCACTTTGCGTTGTCGACGCGGCCCAGTCCGTGCCCCACATGCCCGTCGATGTCCAGAAGATTGACTGTGACTTCCTCGCGTTCAGCGGACACAAGATGCTCGGCCCGACGGGGATCGGCGTGCTCTACGGAAAGGAGGAGCGCCTCGACGCAATGGAGCCCTTGATGGGCGGGGGCGAGATGATCCGCGAGGTCCATCTCGGGAAGGCGCTATGGAATGATGTTCCATTCAAGTTCGAAGGCGGGACGCCAAACATGGCGGGCGCAATCGGCCTAGGGGTCGCAGTCGACTACCTCCAGGCAGTTGGCATGGAGAACGTGCGTGCACACGAGATGGAAATGACGGAGCACGCGCTCGACGCACTTCGGGCGATGCCCGGCCTTCGGACGTTTGGAGCAAACGATGTCACCAGACGCGGCGGGGTCGTGGCGTTCACGCTCGCGGACATTCATCCCCATGACGTCGCCTCCGTCCTTGACATCGAAGGGATCGCGATCCGGTCCGGCCACCACTGCGCGCAGCCCTTGATGGAACGACTCCAAGTCGACGCAACCGCGCGCGCCTCATTCTATGTGTACAATACTCCTGAGGAGATCGACCGCCTCGCGGAGGGCTTGCGGAAGGTGCGCGAGATCTTTACATAAGGTCCGGAGAGCGCGACAGCGGGACCCTCTCGACACTGCCCTCCATTGTACGGGGCGGGCCACGCGAGCGCGCTCCCCTCGATCGAATCACATGATCGAGCCCGGACAGGCCATGGAGATGGCGCAATGAGGTTCAACGGGGCGGGCGATTCGCGCACCGACGTTTCCTCGCTCATCGGGAACACTCCCCTTCTCAAGCTTACCCGCGTCACGCGGTCCGTGCCGCACGTCGAGGTGTACGCGAAGGCGGAGTGGATGAACCCAGGCGGATCCGTCAAAGACCGTCCCGCCCTATGGATGATTCGAACGGCGCTCTCGAGAGGCGAACTCCGTCCTGGAAAGAGGATCCTCGATGCGACCTCGGGGAACACGGGGGTCGCGCTCGCGATGATCGGCGCGTCCCTGGGGATTGGCGTCACGCTGTGTCTTCCCGCGAACGCCAGCGACGTGCGCAAACGGGCGCTCCAGGCATACGGAGCCGAACTTGTGCTCACGGACCCCCTCGCGGGCACCGACGGTGCGCAAAGGCGGGCGAGGGAGATTGCCGCGGCGAACCCAGATCTCTTTGTCTATTTGGACCAGTACAACAACCCATCGAACTGGCGGGGGCATCATGAGACAACGGGCCCCGAGATCCTCCGGCAGCTCCAGACCCCGATTAGCCATTTCGTTGCGTGCCTGGGGACGACAGGCACCCTCGTCGGAACCGCCCGTCGGTTGCGGGAGGCGCACCCGGACATCCGTATCGTCGGCGTCCAGCCAGACAGCCCGCTCCATGGGATTGAGGGCGTCAAACATCTCGCCTCTGCGCTCGTGCCTGGGATTTGGGACCCCTCGGCGGTCGACGAGCAGATCTTCGTTGCCACAGAGGTTGCACAGTCCCACGCACGGCGCCTCGCGCGCGAGGAGGGGCTCCTCGTCGGGACTTCGAGCGGGGCGGTCCTTGCCGCGTGCCTTGCGCTCGCGGAGCGAATCGAGCGGGGGACGATCGTGACGGTCTTCCCGGATGCGGGGGACAAGTACCTCGAGCAGCGGTACTGGGAGGCGCAGTGACGCTCGAGCTTCCACGATCCGAGCTCGCGAAAATCCTCGTCCATGCGCGAGAGGCGTATCCGGAGGAATGCTGCGGTTTCCTCATCGGCCAATTCGGGCCTCCCTGCCGAGCGACCGAGGCCCGGCGGGCGACAAACGTGCGGACGGACGACCGGCAGACTCGGTACACGATCGATCCCCGGGAGACCCTGCGGCTCGAGCGTGAGCTGCGAGGCACGGACCGCGAGACGATCGGTTTCTATCACTCCCATCCGGAACATCCGGCCTCTCCGTCGGTGTTCGACCGCGACCACGCGTGGCCTGGCTACACGTACGTGATCGTGTCCGTTCACGCCGGCGACCCCCAGGACATGCGCGCATGGCTCTTGGTTGAGAGCGAAACGGAAAGGTCTTTTAGGGAAGACCGGATTGAACATGTATAACGGCGTGATAACGGGAGAAGCGGCGATGTCCCTAGTCGTGAAAGTGTTTGTTCCGACTCCGTTGCGCCAATACGTGGGGAACCGCGATGCGGTCGAGGTCCGCGCGAACACGGTCTCGGAGGCCCTTCACGAGCTCGCCGCAGAGTACGCCCAGCTCCGCCGCCACCTCTTCGAGGACTCAGGGAAGATCCGTAACTTCGTGAACGTGTACGTGAACGACGAGGACATCCGGTACCTTAGCAAGGCGGAAACGCCGCTCCAAGCCGGTGACACGATCTCGATCGTCCCGAGCATCGCAGGCGGTTCCGCAACGGTGATGCAACGGGTCTCGCGCCCGCGGAAGGACAGCCTTTCGATGGAGGAGATCAAGCGGTACTCCCGCCATCTCATCCTCCCCGAAGTCGGGATG
>CAYOUM010000207.1:0-2660 GCA_964407185.1 uncultured Methanomassiliicoccales archaeon
CCAATCGGACTACCGAGTGTCCCCATGACACCGCTCTCTCTGTGGCCCTACGGACAGCGGTAAGTCCAAGAGCGCGCTCAGGCGCTTGCCTCGACACACGGCTTCGGGATCAGCAAGTGGGGTTCCGCGCCTCACGGCACGCGGGGAGTGCGCTTCCGGTTCCCGAACGTCGTCAGCACGGATCGAAGTTCCGCGAGAAGGGCGAGGGTCGCTTCCTTTTCCCGCTCCGCGTACGCGATCACGTCCGCGTACCGACCTTGGCGGTAGAGCGAGGGCACCGCCGAACTCGCCCCCTTCTCCACGAACGTGTTGATCCCGGAGCCCTCGAACCTGCCCGCGTTCATGAGCACGAGGACGGAGTTCAGGTCGAGCATCGGCTTGTTGTACCAGAAGCGGCGCATCTCCGCCTGCGTCCAGTCGCGGAGCTTGTGGTGCTGCCCCCGCTCCATGAGGAACGTGAGGTCGAACCGCAGGCGGTTGCCCACGGGGACGAAGTCCCACGTCGGGTCCATGACGCCCTTCTGGAGGATCGTGCGCAGGATCTCCTTCTCGCCCCACTCCCACTCCGTGAGCACGGTGAAGTTCCCCATCGGCCGGAGGTCGTCCCCGAGCGGCTGGAACTGGATCGTGATGACGCGGTCCTGCTGGGGGTCCTCCCCCTCCGTCTCCACGTCGAAGTAGAAGAGCACGCGGAGCGAACGGAGGCATGAATTATGTAGCTTGCGGGGGGGCGGGCGACGGCGCCTTCCGCTTCACGGTGAGCACGGTGCCGTCCTTGGCGGTGATGACGACCCGCTCGCCCTTCGCGATGTCCTCCGGCGACGTCGCGAGCCACATCTCCCCCTCGAACAGCACGTACCCGCGGCCGTTCGCCGGGATCGGATCGACCGCCTCCGCCTCCTCGCCGAGGATGACCCCGATGACGGGCTTCCGCTTCCGAAGCACGAGCACCTTGTACATCGCGAACAGGAGGAACGCGCCGAACAGCGCGGTGGGCGTGAGGAGCGCGGCGAGGATGACGAGCTGCGCCTCTGGCGGCAGGAGGAAGTCCGGCGGTGCGACGGGCGCGAGGAAGATCGTGCCGATCACGACGCATACGATGCCCGCGCCGCCGAAGACCCCGAAGCCTGGCGTGAACACCTCGACGATGAGCAGGACGATGCCGAGGCCGAGGAGGAAGATCGCGACGACGTTAACGGCGAAGCCGAGCCCGAGAATCGCGAGCGCAATCATGACGATGCCCGCGATCTCCGCGCCGTGCCCGGGTGCGGACACCCCGAAGATGATCGCGTAGATGCCCAGGATCAGGAGAAGGCCGGAGACAATCGGGTTCGCAATGATCGCGAGGAACGCGACGCCGACGGGCGGCTCGAACGTCACGATCGAAGCGCCCGCGAGGTCCAGCACGGCGCCCTTGTTGACCGTCGTGCGGCCGTCCGCCTGCTCGAGGAGGTCCGCGAGGGTGTCTGCGACAAGCTCCGTCGCGCCCGCCGCGACCGCCTCCTCCGCGTTCAGGTTGAGGTTCTGCTCGACGAACGCGCGCGCGAGGCTTTCGTTTCGCCCGTTGAGCCGAAGGCGCTCTTCCAAGCTTCCCACGATGGCCTCGATGAACTTGGAGTCGGTCACGGGCTCCCCGGATACGGTCACCGGCTGCACGGAACCGATCGTCGTGAACGGGGCCATCGCCGCCAAATCCGTGGACACGAGGAGGATCGTGCCCGCGCTCCACGCGCTCACCCCGGAAGGCGCGACCCACCCGATGACGGGGACGGAGGTGGCCAAGAACAACCGCTGAATCGCCAATGTTTCCTGGAGGCCTCCGCCCGGCGTGTCCAGCCGGACGACGATCGCCCGCGCGTTCCGGCCTTCGGCGACTTCGATGGCGGCCTTCACGTACTCGACGGTCGCCCGCGTGATCTCGCCCTCAATCTCCGCGACGAGCACAGGGCCAGACTGGGCCGCGGCCACGGGTACGAAGAGCGAGACGATGAGCGCCAGGAACAGGAGCGGGACGAGCCGCCGCATCGCCGCCTATCTCTCCTTCTTGCCGGCCTTCTCCAGCGCGCTCGTGAGCGCCGCGCTCTCCCCCGTGTTCGTGGCCAAGGATTGGGTGACCACGATGAGGTTCTTCTCCCGTGCGATCTCCGCGAGGGTCTGGAGCTCCCGGAGCTTCATCGCCCCCGGAGCCCCCTGGTACAGCTGCGCGGCGTCGAGCATCTTCTGCGCGGCCTGGAACTCGCCCTCCGCCATGATCACCCGGGACCGGCGCTCCCGCTCCGCCTCCGCCTGCTTCGCGATCGCGCGCACCATGCCCTCGGGCAGGGCCACGTCGCGGATCGTGACCGAGGACACCTTGACGCCCCACGGGTCCGTCGCGATGTCGAGCAACTCTTGGATCCGCTTGTTCAGCTCATCCCGTCGGCTCAGCAGGTCGTCGAGCTCGACCTGTCCCAGCACGTCCCGGAGCGTCGTCTGGGCGAGCAGGTTCGTCGCGAGCATGAAGTTCTGCACCTTGATCACGGCCTTCTCCGGGTCGAACACGCGGTAGTAGACGACGGCGTCGACCTCCACGCTCACGTTGTCCCGCGTGACGAGGCGCTGCTTCGGCACGTCGATCGCGAGCACCCGCAGGTCGACGAGGACGGTCTTGTCGACGATAG
>CAYOUM010000208.1:0-127 GCA_964407185.1 uncultured Methanomassiliicoccales archaeon
GCTGCCGGTGCCGGGGTACGAGGCCGCCCTCGTCGACGACGAGGGGACGCCGGTCCCCCGCGGGGAGGTGGGGAACCCCCGGATCAAACGCGCCTCCACGCCGGCCCTCCCACGGCATCTGCACGAC
>CAYOUM010000208.1:148-2658 GCA_964407185.1 uncultured Methanomassiliicoccales archaeon
GATGTGGGTCTCCCCTGTGGAAGTGGAAAACGCCCTCGTGGCGCACCCGGCCGTGCTCGAGGCCGCGGTCGTGGGCCAGGAGGATGCCGACAAGCTCGTCAAGCCTCGGGCTTACGTCGTGCTCAAGGACATGCACATCGGCTCAATCGAGTTGGAGGACGAACTGAAGAGGTTCGTCAAGGACAGGATCGCTCCGTACAAGTACCCCCGGTGGATCGAGTTCGTCCGGGAACTGCCGAAAACGGCTACCGGCAAGATCCAACGTTTCCAGCTCCGCCGGAAGGGGCCGTGACGCGGGACTCAAGAATGCTGGTCCCGGCATTGGCTCGTTCCCGGGGGCCGCCGACGGGCAACCGAAATTCCCATGCTTGCGTTTCCGTCACAGTCTACACCAGGACTCTCGAAGGGAACTTACCACCGATCCGCTTCGCGCCAGGTCGCGGCGAACTCGGCGGGTGCCCGGGTGAACCTTGCGACGGCCTCGGCCATCTTGGCCGCGTCGATGAGCGTTCTGTACGCGTTAAACGCGAGACCCTTGATCCTTCCTCGGGCTTCGAGCTTCTGCAACGTTTGCGGGTGATGCGCGTATCGCACTTTCGGGCGACTCCCCGGAACGTATAAGGCGCGGCGGCCGATTCGATGGCATCCCGTTCCTCCCGTCGAACCGCGGGAGAGGCCCGCGCCATGCGTGTGTCGCGCCACGGGAGCATGCGACGAGAACGCGGGCCGGAACGCGTCGCACGACGCGTTTCGTGAGAACCCGCCTTCGGGAGAAGGCAAGGGGTGTACGGTTCCACCCCGGTGCCCCCCGGCATGACGCCGTGAGGCCCCTCCGCGACCCGACCCTCCGGGGAAGGGCGCGCGGGCCGAGCCGAACGGGGAGGAGTCCCGCGTGCGGGTCATCACCCGCTTATGGGACAGAACCGAATCCCTTACCGCAACGGTTATTAGGGACACGCCCTTCGTTTCGGGCCACATGGTGCGCAACCGCCAGGGATTGGGCTGGCTTGGACGCATCATCGCAATCGCGCTGGTCGCCGCGGTCTACTTCGGCGCGTACGCCGCCTTCTTCGCCCCGCGCCTGCCGTCGCCCTTCACGCCGCCCGTCGCCGAGGACGGGGATTTCGTGGAGGTCGACTACGTGGGGTGGTTCCCGGACACGGGCCTCGTGTTCGATACGTCGAAGGAAACCGTCGCCAAGGATAACGCGACGTACGCCAAGGCTGCCTCCTTCGCGTACCGCGTCGGGGGAAGGTACGAGCCGCTCCAGTTCACGATGGGATGCACCCCGGGACCCGTGTGCCCCCTCCGATCCTTCCAGGAATCGATCCTCGGGATGCAAGTGGAGGAAACCCGGCGGTTCACGCTCACGCCCGAACAGGCGTACGGGCTGAAGGACCCGAAGCTGATCGAAGTGCGCCCCTTGCTCGAACAGGTGCGCGTCACGGAGACGATCACGACGGGGGAATTCCAGTCCCGCTTCGTCTTCTTCCCGGCCGACGGCATGATCATCCAGGATCGGGTGTGGGGATGGGACGTGACCGTGCGCGTCTCCGGCGAGGCGGTCACGATCCGCAACAGCCCGGTGCCGGGCGAAACCGTCACGGTCGCCGGCAAGTGGTCCGCCCGGATCGTCTCGATCGACGACGCGGCGAACGAGGGCGCGGGCGAGATCACGGTCCACCACCTGCTCGCCTCCAGGGATGTGGGCGGCTTCGTCGCGGAGGACCTCAAGGGCAACTTCATCGTCGTCGCGCTCGACCCCGTCGCGGGCACGTACACGGTCGACTACAATCGGGAAGTCGTAGGCCGGACCCTCGCGTTCGAGGTAACGCTCCGGGATTTGCGGAAGGGACGCCAGTAGGTGCCCCATGGCCCTCGGGGACTGGTTCGAGGCCGTCTTCGCGTTCTTGGGCGCGCCGGGCCTCCTGGCGGCGATGTTCCTCATCTTCCTCGCGGACGCCGCGATCTTCCCGGCGCTCCCCGAGGTGTTCATCGTCGCCTTCTACTTCCAGCTCACCTTCGGATTCCAATGGGCGCCGCCCGTCGCGGCAATCACGCTCTTGGCCCTCGCGCTCGCGGGCGACGTGTCGGGGAACGCGGGGCTGTACGCGCTCGTCCGTTTCCTGAAGAGCCGCGGCCGGGTGCCGGCGCGAATCGAGCGCATCATGCAGAAGTGGGTCCAAGTCCTCCTCGTCAAAGATGAGCGGGTCGTCCTCGTGAACCGGATTGCACCCGCCGTACCGCTGACGGGCGCGTTCATCGCGGTCTGTGGCTGGGACCTTCGAAGGGCGCTCGGGTACGTCGTCCGTGGCGGCTTCCTGAGGTACGCGTTCCTCCGCCTGCTCGCGGCGTGGCTGAGCGTGCAGCTGAGCCCGGACCTCGCGCGGCTGATCACGTTCGCCGCCGTGATCGTGTTCGTCGTCGCGAGCGTGGCGGCCGGTCAGTGGCGAAAGAAGAAGTGGGAGGCGGGGGCGTGAACCCGCGCGTCTCCGTAGTCATCCCCACGC
>CAYOUM010000209.1:0-2335 GCA_964407185.1 uncultured Methanomassiliicoccales archaeon
GGGAGCTCGGCGAATCTTGCTGAGGTCCCAAGCAGCGAGCTCACCACGGTGGCGTCGGATCATTTGCCGGTGGTCGTCCGCTTCCAACTCTCATGAGCCGATCGTGGGCATCGTCGTCTTTACCCTCCTGATCCGACACTTGTTCCGATCGGGCCGGCCCCGCCGACTCCCCGAAGCGTCCCCGGCGATCCGTCACACGGCGCCATCGGAACGCGGCGCAGGCGCGTGAATCACGCGGGCTCCTTCCCCTCCGTGGTCGGTCTCTTCTCCTCGCGCCGGACGCGCTGGAGCCGGCCCGGGGCCCACCAATTGTACTTCCCCGCCAAAACCATGATGGCTGGAACAAGGTAGATCCGGACGACCATCGAGTCGAGGAGGATCACGAACGCGAGCGCGAACCCGATCTGCTGGAGGAACGGTGAGGGATTCAACATGAGGGTCGCGAACGCGCCCGCCATCACGATCCCGCATGCGGAGATGATTCCTCCCGTCCGCGTGGTCGCCTCGGCAATCGCTTCGGGGTCCGACGCCCCCTTCGCGACCTCTTCGCGTACCCGTGTAATGATGAAGATGTCATAGTCCATCCCAAGGCCCATCGCCATCACGAACAGCGCCAGGGGCAGGATGAAAATCACATCGAGCCCCCGCACCACGTCGAAAAGAACAATCGTGAGGGCCATCGTCCACGCGATGCTCAGAAGGATTGTAAGGATCGCTCGAATCGGAATCAGGACGGAGCCCAGGACGAACAGGAGGACCGTGAAGAGCCCCGCGATGACGACGAGGGCCATCGTTCGGAGGTCCCGCGTTGTGTTGTCCCGGACGTCGTTCAGGATCGCGCTCACCCCTCCGAGGTACATTGCGCTCGCCGCGAGTTCCGGCTCCGATGCGCGGACGTCCCCGAGCAAGACCGTGAGGCGGTCGATTGTGGAGATTGCCTCCCGTGAAAAGGGTCTGTCGGAGAGAACGATGACGGTCCGGACGGTCCGGTTGTCCTCGCCGATGTACGGGCCCATCGCGACGAGGGCCGCGATCCGCACCGCCTCGGGCGCGGACGACAGATTGCGATAGTCAATCGCGCCGCCCTGCGGAGTCGTGGGGCCCTCGACGCTCGTGACGCTGGGTTCCCGCAGAAGCATCTCGTCGGACAGGGTCTGGAGGGCGTCCATCCGAGGCACGGACACGTTCCCATCCGAAAGCAGAACTGGGTCCGGGAATCGAATCACGATGTACGTCGGATAAATGAATCCATGGCCGAACGCCTGGCTGATCGCCTCCAACCCCTCGCTCGATTCGGTCGGCGGGGCGCCCTCTGCGAGGTCGAACGTCGGGGGCGCCGTGAGGACGATATATGTGGCGGGAATCGTGATGAGGACCGCGGCGAGGAGGACCGCCTTCGCGTGCTTCATCGAGAACTGCGCTGCCCCTCGGAAGTACCGCTCGGTGACGGTGAGTTTTCCGGCGACGCGGGGCGTTGCGACCCGCTTCCCGGACGGCCAGAATACGTGGTCGCCCAGGAGGAGAAGCGCGGCAGGAATGAACGTGAGTGCGATGCCGAGTGCGACGGTCACTGCGAACCCGATCGTGAGCCCCATCGTCCGGACGATCGGAAAGGATCCGAGGGAGAGCGCGGCGAACGAGATCAGGACCGCTCCGCCGCTCGTCGTGACGCTCTCCCCCGCCCAGATCACAGCGTTCCGAACGGCCTCCTCGCGGTTCCTCCCGTCCCGCCGTTCGTCCCGATACCGTGAGACGAGGAAGATGCTGTAATCGGTGCCCGTCGCAAGGAGGACTATCTGAAGGACCGCGGTAACGGTGAAGTCCACGGTGAGAAGGTACACGGCAACAACGTACACGAACAGGTTCGCGATCATGATCGCAATCGCAATCGAGAGGATTGGGAGGGCGGGCGACACGGCGGACCGAAAGTACAAGGTGATGAGGATCACGACGAGGCCAATCGTCACAAGGAATTCCGCGCCCCCGCCGAACGTTTCTTCCGTGTCCACCGAGGCCGCCGCACTCCCGGTCACGTAGACGGCCGCCGTCGCTCCGTAGGCGGCCTTCAGGCGGAGGACGTAATCGCGCACCGCGAAGACATTCTCCGTGATCGGCTGGCGTCCCGCGCCGTCAACGTACCGGGGTTCCTTGTCGAGCCCGTAGCTCATGAGGACGATCCGCCCGCTCTCGCCGAGGTAGAATTCTGTGACGTCCACAGGCAGGATGAGCGGCGTAAGATAGGGATCGTATCGGAGGCTCTCGTCCTGTGCGAAGCCGCGGAGTTCTTCATCGGTCGCCCCGGGTTGCGTTCCATTCGCTAGATCCCAGAAGCATG
>CAYOUM010000209.1:2345-2638 GCA_964407185.1 uncultured Methanomassiliicoccales archaeon
GACAGGGACCTGATTGAACACCTGGAGGGCGTACGACTTCACGACGAGCGGGTCCGCGAAGTTCGAGATTCGAAACGCGGTGAGCATTCCAAATTGGAACAGCTTCTGGTCCGGCGTGAACGTCGCGTTGCTGAACGGAGTGTCGAGAAACGCCGGCAGTGCGGCCGCGATGACGGCCTCCGCGCGCGCGTCAGGTGGAGCCCTGGCGAGAGCAGGTTGGAAGAATGACGCCCGCCATCCCTGGTAGAAACCGTCAAGAAATGTGCTCGCCCACAGGCGCGTGTCAGCAGCGA
>CAYOUM010000210.1:0-2627 GCA_964407185.1 uncultured Methanomassiliicoccales archaeon
CGCGGTGGCGCGACCGCGACTCGAGGACGTCCTCGTCGCGATGCTCCGGTTCGACATCCTGGCGGCCCGCGCCCTGGTCCAGCGGAACCTGGACATGGTCGACCGGGCGTACCTCCTGAAGCGGATCTATCAGGAGGACCTGGAGGAACCGGCCACGCGCGTCCGGCTCCAAGACTTCGTTCTGCTGCCGCCAAGCGGCAACCCCTTGCCGAGGCGCGCGCTCGAGCGGGCGACCTCCAGGAACCTTGCCCGGGGCGTGATTCCCTGATCCTGGACGATGTCCGTGCCGTCTGCGCCGAGCTTGAGAAGGCGCGGATCGAGTTCGTCGTCGTGGGCGGCGCCTCCCTCGAACGGACCTTCCCCATCGGCACCGGGGACATCGACGTGGCCGTCGCCTTGAGGGACTACCCCCGCGTCCTCGAGACGCTCCGACGCCATCCGCGAGTCCGGAACGTCGAGGACGTCGGGACCATGGCCGGCAGCGAGTTCCGGATCGGGACGCGCTGGGTCGACGTCGAGTTCATCAATCCCCGGCTCTTCGCGGGGAAGAGGCCCCCGGACGATTTCATCGACTACGTGCGCCGGCACCGCTCGGAGCGGACGGACGTCGCGACGTTCGCGACCCCCGAGGTCGTGTGGTACATGCGCCTCGCCATCGGGGACTGGGAGGTCTACGTCCAAAAGATCCTCCGCGACGTCCGCGCCGGGGTTCCCCCGTCGCTCCTGGACAAAGTGCTCGACATCGCGAAGCACTTCGACGTCGTCGAGGTGCTGGCGCCGCGCGTCGAGCAGGCAAGGAAGGTGATCGAGCTCGCGGCCCGCCGATGACCGCGGGCGCCGGAGCCCCGCCTCCCCATGAACGCCGTCATCCCCGCCGCCGTCCAAGGCACGCGCTTCCTTCCGCTAAGGAAGGAGGCGCCGAGGGGGCGGAATGGGCCCTCTCGGGAACGGGACCTCCTTGGTTGGGGGAAGGAAAGTGGCACGTACGAGGCTATCTACCAGAAATGGACGCATATGGCAAACTTCAAGTATCCACCACACCATCCGTCCATGACATGCGCGCCGTGTTGAAGAAAGTCGACCGCCAAGGGAGGATCGTCCTCCCCGCCTCATGGAGAAAGAAGCACCTCCGAGGGCGTGTGGTCCTCCTCGTGTCCCGGGAGGAGAGCCTCGAGATCCACCCCCAGGGTGTGGTGGACCTGACCGCCTACTTCGACGCCGCGGAGGTGGACCTCGACGCCGATCTGGCGGACTGGCACGGGGTCCGCCGCGGACTGCGGAAACGGTAGCATGCCGCGCTTCGTCGACGCAAGCGTCTTCGTCCATGCGTACCTTCGGCCCCGGAGGGAGCTGAAACCCCACGAGCGTCGGATCAAGGCCCAAGCGCGGACCATCGTCGCGCGCGTCAACGAAGGGGAGGCGGTCGTGACGTCCGCGGTCCATTTCAGCGAGGTGGCCAACATCCTCGAGGCTTGGATGAGGTTCGATGCGGCCCAGGCCGTCCAGAGGGGGCTGTGCGCCCGAGAAACGGTCGAGATCCTGTCCGTCGCCCGGGGAGACCTCCTTGAGGCCCTTTCCACAGGTTCCGAGGTGGGGGTGGGGACGACCGACGCCCTGGCGGCCATCCTCATGCGCGACCGCGGCCTGCGCGAAATCTACTCGTTCGACGGGGATTTCGATCGCTTCGAGGATCTCCGACGCGTGACGAAATGACGCCAGAGGCTCCGACCCGCGTCGGAGCGGAGTTCAGAAGGAAGCCCCCTGTAAGCCGTCATCCCCGCCGCGGGTCTGGGCACGCGCTTCGTGCCCCTCACGAAGGAGCGGCCCAAGGGCGGCCACGAGCTCGGAGGTGTTCCAGCACGGCACCAGCCCCTGACGCTTCAGGTGAGGGTCGTCGGACCAGAGGCCATCGCAGGGGATGGCAAGAGCCGCCGCGACGTAGGCGGCGTCCCGGGAATCCACGGCGGCCATGGCGTCGCGCGCGCGGTCCCAGGAAGGGAGCAACGCAGGGGCGGGGATCTCGGTGACGTATTCCCGAAGACGGCCCAGGAGGTCCCGGGCCGCGCTCGCGGACAAACCGGCCCTCCGCCGCAGCTCCGGAAGATGCTTGTCCATCTCCTTCCAGAGGAACTCGGGGACGAACAGGTCGAGAAACGAGAGGGTGATGATGCGCCTCACCGTCGAATCCCGGAGGAACGCAGCGATGAGGATGTTCGCGTCCACGACGAGGCGCGTGGGGACGGCCAGGGCCTCAGTCCCCTGCGGACCGCCTCGCCCTCTGGTACCTCCGGCGGAGGCCTTCCTTGACGAGGTGAGCCAGCTCGTCGACATCCTCGATCCGGAGGCTACTCCGCTTCGCGAGGGCGTCCATCCGCTCCAGGTCCTCGATCCGGCGGACGAGCACCCGGCGGACGACCTGGCTCCACCGAATCTCCGGATGGGCCTTCATCTTGCGGTGGAGGTCCTCCGGGACGGTCAGGGTGATGTTGGGCACGGGCAAGATTATGTGTGCGCACATAATCAACCTTTCCCGCAGGGCGGGTTCCCGGAGGTCGTCCGTGAACCCCGTCATCCCCGCCGAGGACCTCCGAACCGCGTCCGGGCACCCTGCGTTAACGTTTATATAA
>CAYOUM010000211.1:0-2620 GCA_964407185.1 uncultured Methanomassiliicoccales archaeon
CGGAGCGGTGGCAGGGTTGCATCCATCATAATGAGGGAACTCCTTTTTCTCTCGATTGCCGCGTTGGGTTCCTGGCTCTTCCTTAACCACCAGCTCCTCTACCTTAGCGGGAATTTCCAGCCCTCGGCAGCTCCCGTCACCGCGCTCGTCCTCGCGACCGTTGTTCTCTACGCGTTCCTCCGGGCCATCACGCTCGTCAACTCGATTCGCCCGCCCGCGGTCCGCGACGGCGTGGCGGTGTGTCCGGAATGTGGACAGGCGCTCGCGGAAAGTACGCCTAGCGGGGTCCTCGCGCTGCATGCGGAAGTTCAGCACCCCTCCCCGCGCCCCGTCCGCGCCTCTGCGGCGACGGCACTCGGCGCGAACATCGTCCGTCCGGTTCCAACCTCCTTGGGCGCGGATCTCGATCTGAGTATGTTCGACGAGCTGTTCGAGGAAGTCGAGAACGAAGCGACCCCGGTGGACGATTTGCGCACCCCGCCGGGCGGCCGCGACGCGTTCCGCTCCGAGCCAGCCCGCCGAAATCATTCGGGGCCGTCCCGGGACATCACGGGCGATCGCGTGTCGAAGAGCTTGTCGAAGAAACCGTAGGGTCCCCGAACGGGGCCCGTCACAATGGTGCGGATGCCCTACAGCATGAAGCCGATGAAAATCCCGAAGACGAAGTTGAGGATCCCCATCACGCCCATCAGGTAGGTCGCCTCTCGCGGCGTGAGCTGGAAGTGGGGCAGGTTCGCCGTACGGATCTTCGCAATGTTCGGGGCGACCATTGGGAATGCGTCCACACGTTCGCACTTAAAGGTTCTCGGAGCATTCTCGATTGTGATTCGCGAATTTGTGAATACGCGATTTCGAGACTGAGGACGCAACGTTCAAAGGGCGAGCCGCTCGATGGACCGATTCGGTCCGATGGTCTGGAACCTCCTCGTCCTATCCGCCGGACTCGCCTTCGGGATCACCTTCGTGGCGACGCGGTGGCTGATCGCGCGGCTCCGGAACACGAGCATGGTCGGTCACGACCTCCACAAGCCCCACCGGCCCCTCATCCCGGAGATGGGCGGACTTGCCGTGATCGCGGGCTTCTACGGGGGCGTGACGATGCTCCAGCTGTTCGCGACGGACGGCCCCACGCCCACGTACATCCACGCGTCCCTCGTCGCCGTGATCGGCGCGGGCTTCGCCGGTCTCCTCGACGACCTCTTTCGACTCCGGCGGCGCGCGAAGGCGATCCTCCCGTTCCTGTTCGCGATCCCGCTCGGAATCGTCGTGTTCCGGGATCCACAAGGCGGGACAATCCTGCTCGGCGCCGACGTCGGCGCGCTCGTCCTGCTCGCGATTCCGTTTGGCCTCACGTGCGCCGCGAACGCGACGAACATGCTCGAGGGCTTCAACGGGCTCGGCGCGGGCTTGGGCATCATCATGTCGATCGCGATGATCGGCATCGCGCTTGCGATCGGCGAGCTCGACGGGCTCTATATCGTTCTCCCGCTCCTGGGCGCCCTCCTTGCGTTTCTGTACTTCAATCGGTACCCCGCGCGGGTTTTCCCCGGCGACTCGATGACGCTGTTCGTGGGCGCGACGATCGCCGCGGCTGCGATTGTTGCACACCAGAAGACGTTCGGCGCCCTCCTGTTCGCGCCGTTCATTGTGGAGTTTTTCCTGAAGGCGCGGGGGCGTTTTCGGGGAGAGAACTACGGTGCGGTGGAAGAAGACGGGCGCCTCACAAGAGAGGGGCCGATCGAGTCACTCTCCCATGCCCTGATGCGGGGACGACGCCTGAAGGAACACCAAGTTGTCGTGGGGTTGTGGGCGATTGAGGCGGCCGTGTGCGTGGCGGTGGTCACAGCGGTCGTGGCGGGCATATGAAAGCGTGTCATGTTGTGTACAGCTATTTCCCGTTCGACCCGCGGGTCCGAAAGGAAGTCGACACCCTCCGGAGGCTCGGCCACTCGATCGACGTGATCGCAACGCGTGATGCTCGGGAGCCGAGAGAGGAGACGATTCGAGGAGTTCCGGTCCGTCGTGTGCCCATCCCCGTCGTGCGGGGAGGGAAGGCCCGGTACGGCTTCCAGTACGCCCTGTTCTTTCTCCTTGCCTCGGCCCTCCTCCTCTCGCTCCATCTGCGCAGACGGTACGAGATTGTCCACGTCCACTCATTGCCCGATTTTCAGGTGTTCGGGGCGCTGCCCGCCAAGCTCCTTGGCGCGCGGGTCGTGCTCGATCTTCACGAGGCTTTGCCGGAAATCGTCGCCGCCCGGTTTCGTCTTCCTATGAGAAGCCCGCTCGTCCGGATCGCGCAGGCCCTCGAGTGGATGAGCTGTGCCGTGGCGGACAGGGTCCTCGTCGTAAACGACGTGATCCGAGACCGCATCATTGGGCGCGGCGTCGATCCAGCGAAAGTTACTGTCGTGATGAACACCCCCGACCCGGATCTGCTCGTCCAACGCGACACGGATCGGCGCCGCGGCGAAATGGGACTCGCGAATCGAAAGGCAATCGTCTACGTTGGCGGCATCAACCAGGAAAGGGATCTTGCTCTTCTCGTCCGAGCCACGGCGCGAGTGCACAAGTCTTGCGACTTGCAGCTGCTTCTCTTTGGCTACGGAAGCGCTGTGTATCG
>CAYOUM010000212.1:0-2609 GCA_964407185.1 uncultured Methanomassiliicoccales archaeon
CCCGAAGCGCGATGACGCGACCTGGCTCAAGCACACCGTCGCGTGGCAGCGCGGGGAGAAGATCGAAATCACGTACGAGCCCGTGCGCATCACGAAGTGGGAGCCGAAGGAGCGGACGTACTAGTGGCGAAGATCAAGGTATACCGGTTCGACCCGGAGACGGACAAAGAGGCCCGTTACGACGAGTTCGAGGTCGACGCCGCCCCCGGGAAGACGGTCCTCGACCTGCTCCACGACATCCACTACTACCAGGATCCGGCCCTGTCGTTCCGCCGTTCGTGCCGCTCCGCGATTTGCGGCTCGTGCGCGATGAACATGAACGGCCGCACCGGGCTGTCGTGCAGCACGCAGGCGAAGCCGCTCCTCGACCGCGACGGGTACCTCGTCGTGGAGCCGATGAAGAACCTCCCCGTGCTGAAGGACCTCGTCGTGGACATGGGGCCGTTCTGGAAGGACGTCACCCACATCCAGCCGTACCTCCGGCCAGGCCGCCAAGTGCCGACGGGCCCCTACGTGGTCCCGAAGGAAAAAATGGAGTTCCTCAAGATCGCGCAGGACTGCATCATGTGCGGCTCCTGCCTCAGCGAGTGCACCTCGCGGGAGGCGAACCCCGAGTACCTGGGACCCGCGGCCCTCGCGAAGGCATATCGGTTCGTCGCGGACGCGCGGGACGCCGCCACGGAGGAGCGGCTCAACCTGTACAGCGAGCCGAACGGCATCTGGGACTGCGACACGTGCCTGTACTGCAACGAGGTGTGCCCGATGCACGTGAAGCCGATGGACGCGATCATACGGATGCGGGAGCAAGCGATTGAGGCGGGCATCGAGAGCCAGGGCGCGAAGCACGCAATTGCGTTCTACGAGACCGTCCTCGAGACGGGCAAGCTGAACGAGTTCAAGACCGCGAACAAGTCCCTCGGCGTCTCAGGACTCATCCGCCAGAGTGATGTCGCGATGAGGGTCGTATTGCGCCGCAAGACCCCGGAGCTCCGCAAGAAGAAGATTCCGGGATACGAGGACGTTCGAAAGCTTGTCGAACTCGTAGAGCGGAAGCGAAAGAAGAAGGAGAAGAAGCGATGAAGTACGCGTACTTCCCGGGCTGCGTCGGCCAGGACAGCTGCAACGAGCTCGACGTCAGCACGAAGCTGATCGCGGACGAACTGGGAATCGAACTCGTGGAGCTCGAGGAGGCCACGTGCTGCGGCGCGGGCTTTGTTCAGGACGTGGACTACGACCTCTCCCTTGCCCTGAACGCCCGCACGTTCGCAATCGCGGAGCGGATGGGGCTCGACATCCTCACCGTGTGCTCCACATGCCAGTTCAACCTCGACCGCGCGAACCGGGAGCTGAAGGAGGATCCGATGAAGCTCGCAGAGGTCAACAAGATGCTCGCGGAGGTCGGCCTCCGGTACAACGGAAAGGTCGAGATCAAGCACCTCCTGTGGGTCCTCGTGAACGAGGTCGGGCTCGGGAACCTGCAACGTCGCGTGAAGGTCGACCTGTCCGACCTGAACATCGCCTCGTTCTACGGGTGCCAGCTCATCCGGCCGGGGACGCTCCACCAGTACGACGACCCCGACCGGCCGCAATACTTCGAAAGGCTCATCGAGGCGTTGGGCGGGAAGCCGGTGGACTACGAGGGCCGTAAGAAGTGTTGCGGGTTTCCGATCACGTTCGTGAACGAGAACTCCTCCATGAAGATGAACGCGATGAACATGCTCGAGGCGAAGGAGCACGGGGCGGACGTGATGGCGACCTCGTGCCCGTTGTGCCACATCAACCTCGACATGTACCAAGGGAAGGCGGAGAAGGTGGCGGGCCAGCGGATCGAGCTGCCGATCCTCCATCTGCCGCAGCTCGTCGGCCTCGCGATCGGGATCTCGCCCGAACGGCTTCGGGTGAAGCGGCACATCGTCTCCGCGAAAGCGGCCTTGGACCGAATCAAACCAAAGGAAGAGGCCACCGCGCCCGTCGCCGGCACGTGACTACGCCGCGGCGGTGCGCCGTCTCTGCATTGCGAGCTGCGTCAGCCGGAGCAGCGTGAGGACGAGCAGGCCTTCGGCCGCAATCGTCGCCAGGACGAGGGGATGCACGAGGGGCGCGGACCCGGTGAGCGGACCGTACAGGGACGACCCGAGGAGGACGCCGGTGCCCGCGATGCCGATGCCCAGGAACAGAAGCGACCGGTAGGAGAGGGTGGGCACGTATGCGAACAGGACGAGGGCCGCGAGGAATTGCAGGAGGAAGACATCCTGGCGGATCAGGTGCGCCGGCAGCGCGTAGAACAGGAGGAGGGCGACGAGGAACATCAGGAGGGAGCCTGCGTACATCGGCAACCCGTCCGGCTTCACGAGGCTATACCAGAGCGCCTGGTAAAGGCCGAGCGCGGCGAGCGCGACCGCAAGGATGGCGATCACGAACGGAACATCGACGAACGGGATCAGGAAGTACGGGGACGAGGCGCCGTCCGCGTACGCGATGCGGAACGCGAGGACGAGGAAGGAAACCGCCACGGCCACGCCGTAGACGAACCATCCGCGGGCCTCGCGGGGCTTCGCCATCGGCGCGCGCATAGCCAGGGCCCACTTAACCCTTTCCGGCGCGCGAAC
>CAYOUM010000213.1:0-2607 GCA_964407185.1 uncultured Methanomassiliicoccales archaeon
ATGTGCATGGAGTCACCTCAAGAAGGGGTGCTCTCGCTCAGCGAGAAGCGACGACGAGCGTCGTGGCGGCGGGCTCGGGTTCCCCGGTCTCGCCGATCTCAACGAAGTCGGCGTTGGCGGAGTCCGCGACGGGCTCCGGACCGAGGAAGGCCAGGAGGATGGCGAGGGCTAGAAACGAAAACCACCCGGCCCACGAGCGACCGTCCGCGCCCATTGCGAGCATCGATACGGGTGCGCGCGGGAGATAAACCTTCTGGTACAGCGGTGCAACGCCGATTCCCCCGCAAAGGCTGGACGCCCGAGGGCGTGATTGAGAGCTCACGCGCCGTTCCGCACGACCTAAATGTCCGCGCCGGTTTACTTGCCCCAAAACTCCTTTGGCGTCACGGCGACTTCGTATCGGAGCGGGGTGACGGGGAGCTTTTCCTTCGCAACCTGCGTGAGGAACTTGCGCCCGCTTCGGTTCATGTCCTCGTACTCCTTCGTCCACAGCAGATAGAGGAGGTCCGCATCCTGCGGGAAGTACGGACCGTCCGCCCTGCCGCCAACCTCCTTCGCCGATTCCATCATGAGCTCGCTCACGCGCGCCAGCTGCTTGTCGTCGCCGTTAAACTCCGCCTTCCAGATGATGAGCATGTCGAATCCCTCGTTCCGGACGGAGTGGAAGCGAAGTTCGCACGTAAAGCTTCCCGTCGATCTCGGAGAAAAGGCTCAGGAACCGCCCGAACATCCCGGCCCTTGTGGCAGCCGCGGAAGGGGATGTGTGCGCGGTCGTGGGGTGCGGACAGCCCGCCGCACGTTCGCTTTCCACGGAAAAGGTGAAGTCCGTGCTGCCCGACCTCAAGCTCGCGAGGGAGACGCGCCGGACCCATCTCTGCCGCACACACTACAAGGCGTTCCGAAAAAAGACGAAGGCGGAACGGGAGCTCGACCGACTCGGTTGGTGAGTTCCCCGTAGCCTTTATCCGACATCGCCCTCTCGCGGCCGCCGTGCTCCCCCGCCACATCAACTTCCTCGCGAATGCGGCGTCGTCCGCATCCCTCATCTTCATCCCGCTATGGGCCACGCAGCTCGGTGCGTCGGTCGAACAGATCGGGTTCATCTTCGCCGCATACAACGGGAGCATCCTCGTCTCCTCGTACGTCTTCGGGCGGGCGGCCGACGTCCACGGAAGCCGCAAGATTCTCCAGACTGGGCTGGTCCTCGCCTCGGTCGCCTCGTTCCTCCAGGTGTTTGCGTTCGATCCCGCGACCGTCACGTTCACCCGCGTGTTCCTCGGCTTCAGCGTCGGAATGTATCCCGCCGCGCTCCTCGCGTACGCTCGCACGTCGGATCGTGCGATCGGCCCGTTCGTGGGATGGGGCCTCGGCAGCTTCCTTGCGGTGTTCGCGGATTTCTTCGCGCCCGGCGACGCCCGCCCGACCTTCATCCTGTCCTCGGTCCTGTTCCTTGCGACATTCGGGCTCGCCCTGAGCGCCCGTCCCGAGGCGGCGGGCACGTTCAGCGTCCCGCTCTTCCCCGTGGCGTTGATCAAGAGAAACCTTGCGGTCTACATCGCGATGCTGATCCGCCACACGGGCGCGAACATGATCTGGGTGATCTTCCCTCTCTACATGCGGGACCGCCTAGGGATGAGCGGCCTCGAGAGCGGCATCGCGTATGCGTTGAACCCGGTCGTCCAGTTCGTCGTGATGCGACAGCTCGACCGGTTCCGGAGCACGACCCTCGTGGCAATCGGTCTGATCGGCTCCGCGCTCACGTTCCTCTCCTTCACCGTCGCGCGGAACTTCCCGCAGATGCTCCTCACGCAGGTCCTCCTCGGGTTCTCATGGGCGACGCTGTACGTTGGCTCCCTGCAGTTCATCGTCGATCAAAACCCAGAGACCGCAACGGCGGGCGGGATCCTCGGGAGCGTCCTGAGCATCTCCTCGATCCTCGGCCCGATCATCGGCGGAATCCTGTCTGCGGGGGACAACTACGTCTTGCCGATGTACGTCGCGGCGGGAATGTGCATCGCCGCCCTCGCGGCGTACTGGTTCGAGCTCCGGGCCTCGCCTACTCCAGCACGAGCTCCCGCAACCCGCTCCGGGGATTGAACGCGCGGTTCAACCGTATCGAATCGAACCGAGCGAGACATATCTCGTTCAGGGTCGAGACCGTCGCCTGGAACAGATGGCCGCCGACGACGTGCTTCTCGGGATTTCCCGCTGCAAGGTGAAGATGGAACTTCGGGTCCCCACGAAGGGACACGGTTCCGTGGAGTGCCAAGAGCTCGTGCGGCGAAGGGAACGTCGATCGCCGGTACTCCTTTCCATCGAAGTATCCGATGTCGAAGTCGCGGACCATGCCGATCCCCCACAGCACGGTTCCATTCTCGATCCGATGATTCCTCGCGATGAGCTCCAGGGACGAGAGCAAGTCCTCGCCGTCCTCGAGCTTCGCGATCACGACGTCCCGCTCCGCGGCGGTCTTCATGTCGACGCCTTCACCTTCAGGGGCTGCGCGGGGATTTTCAGTCGGCGCTCAATTTCCTTCGCGAGCTCCGCGGGGTAGCTGTACACCGTGTACACGCGCTTCGGCCGGCACGAAGCGACGAACGCGAGGAG
>CAYOUM010000214.1:0-1287 GCA_964407185.1 uncultured Methanomassiliicoccales archaeon
CGTGAACTGGGAGGAGAAGCATCGAGTCCGGGCGTTCTATGCGATGTTCCTCCTCTTGGAGACGACAATCTTCGGCGTCTTCGTGGCGCTCGACTTCTTCCTCTTTTTCCTCTTCTGGGAAGTGAGCCTCGTCCCGATGTACTTCATCATCGCGGTATGGGGTGGGCCTCGAAAGCGGTACGCCGCACTGAAGTTCTTCTTCTACACGTTCGTCGCGAGCATCCCTGTTCTCCTTGGAATCTTCGCCTTCTTCTTCTACGGCGGCACGTTCAACATGGTCCAGCTCATCGAGCTCGCGAGGTCCGGGTCCCTCGTGCCCTCTGGGGCGGTTCAGAACCTCGTGTTCATCGCGCTCCTCGCGGGCTTCGGCACAAAGCTGCCGACATGGCCCCTCCACACGTGGCTGCCGGATGCCCACGTCGAGGCACCGACCGGCGGCTCCGTAATCTTGGCGGGGATTCTCCTGAAGCTCGGCGGGTACGCGATCATCCGCGTGAACGTCGAGATGCTGCCGCAAGGCACGCGGGACATGTACTGGCTGACGGCCGCCCTGGGCGTGATCAGCATTCTTTATGGCGCGATCGTGTGCCTCGCCCAACAGGACCTGAAGCGGCTCGTCGCATTCTCGAGCGTGAGTCACATGGGGTTCGTCACCCTGGGCGTTGCAGCGGCGTCCGCGGCGGGTCCGACGCCGGGCGGCATCCTCGGCCTCGGCGGCGCCATCTTCCAGATGTTCGCCCATGGGCTCGTGTCCGCGGCGCTCTTCATCATCGCCGGCTCCATGGGGCACCGGGCCGGAACGCGAAACATCTCGGACTTTGGCGGGATCGCGAGGGTGAACCCGAAGGGCTCAACGTACATGATGGCCGCCTTCCTCGCCTCCCTCGGGCTTCCAGGACTCGTGGGCTTTGTCGCAGAGCTGTCGGTGTTCCTCGGAACGTACGCTGCCTTCGGTCTCCTCGTCCTCGTTCCAATCCTAACGGTCATCTTCACCGCGGCGTACTACATCTGGGCGATGCAGCGCGCGATATTCGGTCCGCTGAACCCGCGATGGAAGGACCTCCACGACATGGAGCGCCATGATGCCGCGCCGCTCGCGGTCCTCACCGCCCTCTTCGCGTTTTTTGGGATCCTTCCGTTCCTGCTGATGAACATGACGCTGGAATGGTGTGTCCGCGTGCTGGGGGCGGCGTAGATGGGATCGGGCTTCGTATTCCTCCCCGAGATCATTCTCGTTGCCGCAGCGCTCACCTCGACGCTCCTCGGGTTCGCCGTCGGGAGGAGGAC
>CAYOUM010000214.1:1387-2587 GCA_964407185.1 uncultured Methanomassiliicoccales archaeon
TACGGCCTTCTCTTCCTCGCCGTCGTCGGGATGATGCTCACCGCTGCGGCGACGGACCTGTTCGTCCTGTACCTCGCGTTCGAGATCAGCTCGATCAGCACGTTCGCCCTCGTCGCCTTCCGGAAACGGGACCGCCAGGCCACGGAGGCGGCTTTGAAGTTCTTCATCTTCGGCTCGATTGCGTCGGCGATCATCCTCTTTGGAATCTCGATCGTCTATGGCGTCGCGGGGTCGACAGAGATTGCCGCACCCGGGCAGGCGTTGACGGACCTCGAGCTACTGAAGAATGGGCTCACGTTCAGCGACCCGCGTGTCCTGGCAATGGAGGCCCCGCTCCTCGTTGCGATCGTGTTTCTCGTCGCCGGGTTCGGGTTCAAGGTCGCCATCGTACCGTTCCATATGTGGGCCCCGGATGTGTACCAAGGGGCCCCGACGACGATTTCTGTATTCCTGGCGGCGGGCTCGAAGAAGGTCGGCATCGTCGCCCTGTTCAAGGTGTTCCTCGTCGCGCTACTCTCCATCCAGGTCGACTGGCTCGCGGCGATTGCGATCCTCGCGATTGTGACGCAGACCGTGGGGAATCTGTTCGCGATTCCGCAGCGGAACATCAAACGGATGCTCGCCTACTCGAGCATCGCGCAGGTCGGGTACATCATGATCGCGGTCGCTGTCGGCGCGGTCGCGATCGAAACCTCTGGCCCCCGCGGCCCCGACGCCGAAGTCGTGGCCATCGCGGGAGTGCAAGGGGGTCTCTACCACGTCCTCACCCACGCGATCATGAAAGGGGGCGCGTTCCTGGTCGTCGCCGCGACAGCGATGGTGGGGATAGGCGAGGAAATCGGGCAGTACAAGGGCCTGTCGCGAAGGATGCCGTTCGTCGCCCTCGCGATGGCCATTTTCCTCCTGAGCCTCGCGGGCATCCCGCCATTCGGGGGCTTCTTCAGCAAGTTCATCCTGTTCTCGAGCGCCGTGAGTGCGATGACGTTCAACCCGTGGTACCTCGCGCTCGCGGTCTCGGGTGTGTTGAACAGCGCGCTTTCCCTGTATTACTACGCCCGCGTGATCTGGTACATGTGGGTCCTCGAGCCGGAACCTGCCGAGAAAGTCCCGCTAAGGGAATCGACGGTGGCTGCGACGGGTGTCGGCCTTCCGCTCTTTAGGAGGATCTTCCAGCGTCAGGAGCCCGGGGAGAAGATCCCG
>CAYOUM010000215.1:0-2584 GCA_964407185.1 uncultured Methanomassiliicoccales archaeon
CTTCGTGGGCCAATCGCTCGGATGTTGTCGAGACCGCGGGATACGCATAGTCGTGGTGGACGTGACCATCGCCCTCAAACAGCCCACGTAGGAACCCCCGTGCAGATTCCGCTGACCCGCCGAGAACCTCGGGCGGAATGAACGCCTTCGGGGACCCATCCTTCACCCACCCGCGAGCCGCCAGCCAACGCAGCAGGTCTTTGGACTGGAACTTGATATCGACGTATCCGCCGCCCCGACCGGTTCGTACCTCGTTCGGCGCGAGGCCGAAGCACTGATCCATCAGAATCCGGATCCGTTCGGACACGTCCAGGTCGATCGTCCCGACAGTGAGGATGAAGCGACCGCCCGAGCTCGTGCATCCGTCCGCCATGTACAGACCGAGGAGTTCCGCGAGAGCTGGGCTCATGCGGTCAGGGACCCGGAGAGGAGTCGCATTCGGGTGCTGCGGACCAAGGGGCGGAAGCGGAGCGTCGAGCCCGAGGTGTCCCCCTTTGATCACGACCAGCCAGTCGCCGCGCCTCAGCTTCTCGGCCTCTCGCCACGCGACCTTGCCGTGATCGTCGACGACGGCGAGGGAATGGTTGTACGTCGCTTCTAGCGAGAGACCGAGTTCCGTGTCGACGACATAGACCTCGGCGGACCCGTTGTCTTGCGCCACCAGGCTGTGGGAGTAGGTTGAGCCGTCGAAGACGTGCTCGCGGGTAAAGTTCTCGCCCAAGGGCGGCGAGTTGAGGAGTTTTCCGAGTGGTTTGAGTCCTTCCGAGGTCCGAAGAAGGCTTGCGGTCGAGATGCATCCGCCCTGTTTGATTTGCTGCGTTGCGGCATCGAAAATCTTCATGAAAGAGACCGGGCCGGACGCGACTCCCATCGTCGAACGAACGTAGTCCCCCTTCGGACGAAGGCGGGAAAAGCTAAATCCGGTGCCTCCTCCACTTTGGTGAATTAAGGCGCTTTCCTTCAACGTCTGGAAGATCCCCACTAGGCTGTCCTCGACCGGCAAGACGAAACAGGCCGACAACTGCTGCAATTCCAACCCCGCGTTCATCAAGGTCGGGGAGTTCGGCAGGAACTCGAGGTTCGCCACGACGCGGTAAAACTCCTTGGCGGCCTCGAGGACCTCCGCGTCCGTCGCGCCATACAGGCGATCCGCCTCCGCGAGGTTCCAGGCGACCCGCCAGAACAGCTCCTTTGGGGTCTCGATGACCTTCCCCGCCTCGTCCTTCCGCAGGTATCGCTTTTCGAGCACCCGAAGGGCGTTCTCGGACAGCCGGGGGTCGGGCTCACCGGCGATGAGGTCGAGGGTGGGCTCCAGTTTTAACATCGGAATCGTCTCCGTGTCGACGCGCGGGCCCTCTATCAACTTCCCTCAGGGCCCGCCTGGGGGTGGCGCGCGGCACGACCCTTGATTGTTAAATGCCTTTTTGCAGCACGTATGTTACCTGCGGGCCGATGATTTGTTACCACACTTGTTACCGGGCGAGACAAGACGCCACGCCCTTATCATCGTTCCCATGGGGTCCGCGAACGGGAGCAGGGCGGATTTCTATTCGTGCAAGTTCATAGAAATGGGGGTTTGACGACGACGGCGCGCTTCCGCTCGCCTCGGATCTCGACGGTGACCTCCGTGCCGGGGGCCGCAACCGTTGCATCGAGGTACGCGAGGGCAATTCCGACCCGGAGGCTCGGAGACATCGTCCCACTCGTCACCCTGCCAACCTCACGGTCGGCGACGAGCACGTGGCAGCCGGGACGGGGGACCCCGCGACCGAGGAGCCGGAGGCCCAGGAGCCGGCGGTAGCCGCCCTGCGCCTTCTGCACCTGCAGCGCCTCACGCCCGATGAACTCGTGGTCCCATTTTACGAGCCACTCGCTGCTCGTCTCCAAACTCGTTTCGCGGCCCGTAAAATCCTGGCCGGAAAGGAGGTACCCCTTCTCGAGCCGTAGAGTGTCGCGGGCGCCGAGGCCGATGGGACGGATCCCGAGGTCCGCACCCGCATCGAGAAGGGCGGACCATACCCGCAGTGCCAGGGCCCGCGGAGGGAACAGCTCGAACCCGTCCTCCCCGGTGTAGCCGGTCCGGGTCGCGAGGACCGGCACTTCGGCCCATGCGGTCGGGGCCCCGGGAATGGGCACGAGGGCGGGCAGGGAAGGCCCCCACCCCTCCATTTCCAGTGCAGGCGCGGACGGAGTGTGCCCGGCGAGGCGCGAAGGTTCGAATCGAAGGTGGCCGGCCTGGAACGGCTTGAGGCCGCGGACTGCATCCGCCGTGATTCGGGATAGGGCCTCGACCGCCCGGGGGCCCTGGAGGGCAAGGCAAAGGAAACCCTCGGTGACGTCCCGGAATTCCTGGCCGGCGAGATGTGTCTCGATCCAAGCCGCGACGCGGGGGCGGGGCCCGGCGTTGCACACACACAGGAATCGATCCGGCTCCAAACAGGTGATGATGACGTCATCGATGATCCGCCCCCGGTCGTCGAGGAGATGGGTGTACCGAGCGCGACCCGGCACCGTCGCGAGGCCGTTCGTGGACAACTGGGTCAGGGCGGCGTAGGCGCGGGGTCCCCAAACGAGGAGCTTCCCC
>CAYOUM010000216.1:0-1679 GCA_964407185.1 uncultured Methanomassiliicoccales archaeon
GAGGGAATGAAATTCCTGGGTATGGCAGAGCCCCTGAGCTTTTCCTCAAACAGGAATCCAGTGCCTGGTTCCGCCGGCTCAAGCTCGAGCCACACATGGCCGTACTGGCCGTGGCCGCCGGACTGCCGTACGAACCGTCCCTCCACCTTAACCGCCTTGGTAATAGTCTCTTTGTATGCCACGCGGGGCCGTCCGACCGTTGCGTCAACGCGGAACTCACTCAGCATGCGGCGCACCAGCACCTCCAGGTGAAGCTCGCCCATGCCTGAAATAATGGTTTGCCCAGTTTCCTGGTTGTAGGTTACCTTAAAGGTTGGGTCTTCTTCAGCCAGCTTGTGCAGCGCCTCTCCCATCTTGTCCTGGTCGGCCTTGGTCTTGGGTTCGATCGCCACGGATATGACTGGCTCGGGGAAGCGGATAGATTCCAGGAGCACCGGCTGTGATGGGTCGCAGAGCGTGTCGCCGGTAAAGGTATTCTTCAGGCCGAGCGTAGCCACGATAGACCCCGCTCCGGCTTCCTCAAGCTCCTCGCGCCGGTTGGCGTGCATCAGAAGCAGCCGTCCCAGTCGTTCCTTTTTGCCGCACGTTGAATTGTAAACCTGCTCACCCTCGGTTACCTTTCCGGAATAAACTCGGAAGTATACCAGCCTGCCGACAAACGGGTCGGAGACTACCTTGAATGCCAGTGCGGTAAAGGGAGCATCATCGGTGGGTGGGCGGGTCACTTTTTCACCCGTCTTGATGTCTACCGCCTGCACTGGCGGCAGGTCCAACGGGGAAGGCAGATAATCAATCACGGCATCGAGCAGGAACTGAACGCCTTTATTCCTCAGGGCGCTGCCGCAGATGACGGGCACCCCTTTGCTCGCCAGGGTTATCTTTCTAAGCGCCTGCTTTATCTCTGCCGGCGTGATCGCGTGACCTTCAAGATAGGCGGTCATGATATGATCATCCACCTCGGCAAGCTTCTCGATCAGTTGCTTCCGGTATTCCGCGACCATATCCTTCTCAAACTCGGGGATGGGGATTTCCACGGGCGCCGTGCCCGGTTCGCCGTCAAAGCGCCAGGCGCGTCCCTCTACCAGGTCGATCATCCCTTCGAAGGCAGCCTCGCTGCCCAGCGGCAGATGAATTACCACGGGCTTGGCGTGCAGTCTCGTTTCAATCGATTCGATCGTGTGCTCGAAATCGGCGCCCACGCGGTCCATCTTGTTGATGAAACAAATCCTGGGCACGTGATAACGGTCAGCCTGTCGCCATACGGTCTCGGACTGAGCTTCAACGCCGGAGACGCCGTCGAAAACAACGACGCCACCATCCAGCACTCTCAGGCTCCGCTCCACCTCGGCGGTGAAATCAACGTGCCCGGGGGTATCGATGATGTTGACGCGGTGGTCGCGCCAGTCGCACGTCGTAGCGGCCGCGGTGATGGTGATGCCGCGCTCCCGCTCCTGCTCCATCCAGTCCATCACGGCGGTGCCTTCGTGCACCTCGCCGATCTTGTACGTGATCCCGGTGTAGAACAGGATCCGTTCCGTGGTGGTGGTCTTGCCGGCATCGATGTGCGCCATGATGCCGATGTTCCGCGTCCGTTCGAGGGGTGTCTGCCTGGGCATTTCCTACTGAATTCTTGTCGGTGCAGGGTGCAGGGTCCTCAGTCCAGGGTGAGGACAGGGGTC
>CAYOUM010000216.1:1689-2562 GCA_964407185.1 uncultured Methanomassiliicoccales archaeon
TCAACCTCGCCGACCTTGTAAGTCCGGCCGGTGTAGTACAGGATGCGCTCGGTGACCGTCGTCTTGCCGGCATCGATATGCGCGATAATGCCGATATTGCGGACGCGTTCCAGCGGAAAGCGCCCGGTTTCTGAGCCGTCTCCGGCCTTAACTGTTGTCTGCATTGAATCCCTGACCATAGTATTCGTCATCATCAAAAAACACGCTTTACCACCGGAAATGGGCGAAGGCGCGGTTGGCCTCAGCCATGCGGTGAGTATCATCACGCTTCTTAATGGTTGTTCCCTCTCCTTTAGCTGCATCGGTTAGCTCTGCAGCCAATTTCTCCATCATCGACTTTCCCGGGCGGTTCCTGGCTGACGAAATCAGCCAGCGGAATGCCAGCGAGAGACCCCGCTCCGTCCGCACTTCGATGGGCACCTGGTAGCTGGCGCCGCCGATCCGGCGCGATTTGACCTCAAGCTGCGGAGTGGCGTTTTTGACTGCCTGTTCAAGCACGCCAACCCCGGCTTTTGATTCCTTCTCTTCTATCGAACCCAGCGCCCCGTACACAACTTTCTCGGCAGTGCTCTTCTTGCCGTCTTTCATTATCTGATTGACGAGCCTGGATACAAGCTCGCTCTGATACCTGGCATCAGGGGTGAGTTCGTGTTTTATCGCTCGACTACGCCGTGACATTGTAACCTCCTAAGCGCCGGCCGCCGGAGCCTTGCCTTTCTTGGTGCCATACCGGCTCCGCCCCTGTTTTCGATTGACTACCCCGGTGGCATCCAGCGCTCCGCGTATAATATGGTAACGGACGCCCGGTAGGTCCGGTACGCGCCCGCCCCTGATCAGCACCACCGAGTGCTCCTGCAGCTCGTGCCCTTCGCC
>CAYOUM010000217.1:0-2559 GCA_964407185.1 uncultured Methanomassiliicoccales archaeon
CCGAGGACGTTGGCGTTCGTGTCCACCGACTTGGTCTCGCATTCAGCGTTGGTGTCATTGCTATCGCGGTCGTAGCGTTCTTTCTCAGCCCTCCAACAGGGCTTCCCGCAATTGCGCTCGTCGGGGGAGGAATCGTCCTTTTCGGTCTCCCGATTGTGAACCGGTCGTCCTCCGCGAGGGTGTTGCTTTCGAAGGTCGATTGGTCAATCCTTCTGTTTTTCATTGGGCTCTTTATCGTGATCGCGGGCGTGGAGAAGTCTGGCGTACGGGGATCAATCCAGGCGGGTTTCACATTCATCGCCGGCGGCAATGCAAGCGGCGTGTGGTGGCTTGCCGGGCTGAGCGCGCTGCTCTCAAATCTCGTCTCGAACGTCCCCGCGGTCTTGCTTCTCGCACAGGTGGTTCAAGCGGCCCCCGCGGCGAACCAGGGAGTATTGTGGCTCACGCTCGCCGCGAGTTCGACCCTCGCAGGAAACGCCACGATCCTCGGCGCCGCCGCGAATGTGATCGTCGTCCAGGCGGCGAGCCGACAGGGCGTCGAAGTGTCGTTTAGGAACTGGGTCCGAGCGGGCGTACCCGTGACGGCCGCGACACTCATCCTCGCAACGACGGCCCTATCCCTCCTTGCCTGAGACGAGCGTTCAAGTAGCCCGCGGCTGCTTTCGCGTCGAATGAAGCCAGACCGGTGGGTGCAGGAGCGACGAGAGCTCGTCGCGCGCCTCGAACGCGCCAGATACATCATCACGTCGGCCGTGAGGGAGGCATTCCTCCGGGTGCCGCGCGAGCGTTTTGTCCCTGAGGACGTCCGGTCGTCCGCCTATGAAGATGTGCCCCTTCCCATCGGCCACGGTCAGACGATCTCCGCGCCCTCAATGATCGCGATCATGCTCGAGGAAGCAGCCCTCGGTCCCGGTGAGAAGGTCCTCGAAATCGGAACGGGCTCCGGATATACCGCCGCGCTCCTGGCCGAGATAGTGGGACCGGGCCACGTGATCTCCATCGAGCGCCTTCGAGAGCTCGAACCGTTCGGTCGGGAGAACCTGCGCTCCGCGGGGTACGACGTCCGCGTCGTCCTCGGCGATGGGACGCGCGGCTACCCAGCGGACGCACCGTACGATTGCATCCTGGCAACCGCGGGGGCGCCGAAGATGCCCAAGGCGTGGATGGACCAAACGAAAGTCGGCGGTCGCGTCGTTGCGCCGATTGGGCGGTCGCGCCTTTCGCAAATCCTTGTGACCGCCCGCCGTGTGGCGACCGACAAGTGGGAGTTCAAAGAGGGAACGCCATGCGCGTTCGTCCCGCTTGTCGGAGAGGATGCCTGGACGCACGAATAGGTCTCACGCCGGCGAAACGGAGTGGGTCCACGCCTCGTCTGGCAGACCCTTGTACAGGGGTTCTTCCGGCCGGACGCGCTCCTCACCCAGGATTCGGTCGAGGTCGGACTCGTTGAGCTCCCAGTAGAAGATGCGCCAGTTCCGACCGCTCTGGAGGAGGACGGTCTCCCAAGAGGACCGGAGAAGCCCGGCGTCGTGAAGGGCGTAGAACGTCTTCCGGTCCTCGGGGTCAATCGCATTGTCGATAATCACACTCTCGAACCCAAAGTAGTTCATGACCCGGGCCGCCATCGGGTGCGCTTCGGGGGGCGGGGAGCCCATCCTTTTCTCGATGGCCCGTGCGAGCTTGTCGACCGTCACCGTCATCGCCGGAACGTCACCACCTATATTCTGTCCGCCTCGCTATTAATAAGTTCACCATAATCCGTGTGACAAACTCAGTCCGCGGCAGCGTGCGCACGGTCTGGGGGTGCTTATCATGGGTGACACTCTAGGGGCATCGTTTAAGTATGCACCGTACCGCATCGGAGCTAAGGGCCTTCATGAAGCGAAAGAGCGGGAAGTCGATGCTCGACATCGACAAGAAAGTGAAGGTCGTTCACTTCAACGTCAGCTCCGGCTACATGTCATACCTCGAGGAAGAGGACGACGAGGGAAAACCCAGAGTGAAGGGGATTCTCCTCGAGAAGGGCCGGCAGGGAGCGAAGAAGGTATCGGGCGCCAAGTAACGCAAGCGATGCATTGGCCGTAAGGCGGCCACGAAGGACGACGGTCGGGCGCTCAGTATGATGGCATGCTCGGATCGATCCGGGCAACCCAGGCATCGATCCCGCCATCGAGGTTCTTCACCTTGCGGAAACCAAGCTCCCGGAGGAAATTGACCGCATAGGCGGACCTGTTCCCCATCTTGCAATAGAGCACAATTTCGTCCGCCGTACTGAGTTCATTCACGTGCTGCGGAAGGGCCGCAAGAGGAACCAGCTTCGAGCCCTCGAGTCGGTTAATCTCCCATTCCATCGGCTCCCGGACGTCGACGAGGACGACGTCCTCCCGGCGATCGAGCCTCGCCTTCAGCTCCTCCGGCGTGATCACGTACTGACTCTCGAGTGTGGGCTCCAGCTCCGGCCCGATACCACAGAACGCGTTGTAGTCGACCAGCTCCGTGATCGTCGCGTTCGGCCCGCACACGGGGCAGTTCGGATCCTTCCGAAGCTTCAGCTCATGG
>CAYOUM010000218.1:0-2559 GCA_964407185.1 uncultured Methanomassiliicoccales archaeon
GGGATGTTGGGTCGTCACGGTCGACCAGCCAACCCTGTCAGTCATCGCGGACCAAGCCTCGGCGAACGGATGTCCTGTCAGCGTTGTCGGGCGAGATGTACGATACCGGCGTCTCAGCTTCGGGTTGACGGGACAACGCATCCGTCTCGAGAACGGCGGGGGAATCGAGTTTGAGATTCCCCTTCTGGGTGCGTATCAACCCGAGAACGCGGCGATTGCCTACGCAGCGATACAGGGCCTCATACGGATGGGGTTGAAGGTCCCCAACGATGCGATTGTATCCGGATTCCGAGAGACATCATGGCCTGGACGCCTCCAAATCGTGAGATCACATCCGACGGTGATCGTCGACGGGACGCACAATGCGCCCGGCGTCCCCGCCCTGGCCGCCTCGCTTCTCGAGTTGTTTCCGGGCGAACGGTTCGTGTTCGTCCTCGGCATCCTGAATGACAAGGACCTGGCCGTTTTCGCCGATCACCTCGGACCGCTTGCGACCCACCTCATCAGCACGAAGGCGGAGACCCCGCGCGCGTACCTTCCCGAGGAGATTGCGCGTGCGTTCGCATCAAAGGTCCCCAACGCGCTCATCATCCCGAAAGTCTCCGAGGCGGTGGAGCACGCGATCAAGATCGCAGGGTCTGACCGGATTGTCGTCGTCTCCGGATCAATCTATACCGCGGGGGAGGCACTTGCGCATCTCCAGGGCCGCGAAGGTTGAGTCCGTCCTCGCCGACCTCGCGCGGCGGTATCTCGGCGCAGACCCGTTGCAGGGGGAGGGAACGGCGCTTGCCAAGATCACCGCGGAGACGGAGGACCCGTTCAAGGTCCTGATCGGGACGATCCTCTCGCAGCGAACGCGGGACGAGATGACAGAGATCGCCTCCCGCCAGCTCTTCGCGAAATACAGTCGCGTGGAGGACCTCGCGAAGGCGCCCGTCAAGGACGTCGAGCGGCTCATCCGGCCCGTCGGCTTCTACCGCCAGAAGGCGCGGAAGATTCGGGAAGTGAGCCAGATCCTCCTCGAGCGCCATGGCGGAATCGTTCCAAGCACGTATGATGAGTTGATTGTCCTCCCTCAGGTCGGCCCGAAAACCGCGAATTGCGTTCTCGTGTACGGTTACGGCCTGCCCGCGATGCCGATTGACACGCACTGCCATCGCGTCCCGAACCGCATCGGCCTGATTCGTACGAGGACGCCGGAGCAAACGGAAGAGACGCTGAAGCGGATCATCCCAAAGGACTACTGGATCTACGTGAACGAGTGGTTCGTCCGTTTCGGGAAAGAGGTGTGCAAGCCCATCGGACCTCGATGCAACGTCTGCAGCTTCACATCGTTCTGCGCGTACTACCGAACGCGGAGACGGGCGCGGTGAAGCTTGACGCGGTCTCCTACGCGGTCCTCGACGTGCCCCGGAAGGAGCCGTTCGTCATCGCGAGTGGGTCCGCGACGACCGCGACGAACATCATCGTGCGAGTCGAGAGCGGAAACCTTGTGGGCGTGGGGAACGCGTGCCCAAACAGCGTCACGAGGGAGACATCAGAAAGCGTTGTCGCGGCGCTGAACGCGTTGATTCCCGTGCTCAAAGCCCGCGAGTTCGACAGCGCGCTCGCGTTTGCGGAGGCAATGGACGCCGCTCTCCCGCGCAACCCTGCGGCGAAGGCGGGCCTTGACACCGCGTTTCATGACCTCCTCGCGAAGGATCGGAAAGTTCCTCTCTACCAGCTCCTCGGCGGCGGCTTCCGGGATTCGATTCTCACGGACATGACGATCGGAATCATGGATCTGGATGCCACCGTCGCGCGAGCCCAACACTGGGTCCGGGAAGGCTTCCGCGCGCTGAAGATCAAGGTCGGCCTCAACCCCGAGAACGATCTTGAGCGGGTTCGTGCGGTGCGGGATGCCATCGGTCCGGACATTGAGCTTCGAGTCGATGGCAATCAGGCTTTCTCATTCGAGAGCGCCCGCGCGTTTGGGACGAGAATCGCGGACCTTGGCGTCGTCGTCTTCGAGCAGCCGCTTGCCGCAACGGATCTGAACGGAATGAAGGTTCTCACGGAGAACTGCCCGGTCCTCGTGATGGCGGACGAGATGGTCCTCACGCCGAACGACGTGATGGTCGTCCGCTGGGGCGGTTGCGCGAAGGCCGTGAACCTGAAGCTGATGAAGCATGGCGGGATTCGGCGGGCCACGGAGGTGAATACGGTGTGCGAGTCCGCTGGGTTCCCGACGATGGTTGGCTGCATGGGTGAGTCCGTGGTCTCGATTGCGGCGGGCCTGCACTTCGCGCTGGCGAGTCGGAATGTGCGCTGGACCGACCTCGATTCGCATTTCCACCTGATGCGTGACGCCGCGAAGCCCTTGCAATTCGAGGCCGGGAGGCTGCACGCGCCGATGGGACCCGGGCTTGGTCTCGAGGTAAGCTTGCCCCCGTTTGCATAGCGAAGCTTCATTCCCACACACCGTGATTCCGAGTCCTGTTGGGGTATCTTCGTGGCAATCCAATTTGACGTCGTCGTCACGGACCGGCCCGGCGAACTCGGGAAACTCGCAGCCGCCCT
>CAYOUM010000219.1:0-2553 GCA_964407185.1 uncultured Methanomassiliicoccales archaeon
GATGAATCCGGCGTCGTCGTTGTGCCGCAGGAGCAAGCGGTTGAGATGGCGAACCGCGCGCTGGACGTTCTCGAGCGGGAGAACCGCCTCCGCGAGGAGATCCGGCGCGGGGGGACCCTTTCGTCCGTCCTCGAACTCGAGAAGTGGGAGAAAGTGGGCTGAGGCGCGGCGGATTCGCCTGCCTACGAAGAGACTTCCTTCTTCACCTTCTCCTTGAGTTGCCGGATTTTCTCGGCGGTGTCCTTGACCCGCTCCAAAAGATCCTTCCGCGCCTCAAGGCCTTGACGGATCAGAAACGCGGCACATTCGGAACGGGATGTGAACAGACCCGCCTCGACCAGGAGGTCCATCGAAGCGAGGTCTTCGTCCGCAACGCGCGTCATGACGATGTTCCCCCTGCCCTTCAGCACGTCCCGGAGGGCCTGGAGGTCGATCCCCTTTCCGTGAAGGACGAGATCTCCTCCCTTTCCCTGGATTGCGACCGCGATTCGCTTCCCCCCCTCTCGCGGTGAGGCAACGGGGGTCTCCGGTCCGCCGCCACCCAGAAAAATCAGTGGTTCGTCAGCGTCGCTGTCCGTGTTCGTATCCGGTGAGGGGTTCATGAATACAGGTAATTATGTTACGCGTATTTATTCCCTTCGGTCCTCCGTGAACCCTAAGCCCATGATTGCATACACCCGTGCGATGGACCGTCGCCGCTTGGATACGATTCTCCGGCGCCTGAAGTCGGGGAAGGCCACCGTTTCGGAGACCATGGCTGCTTTGCGCGGATTGCCGTTCGAGGACCTCGGGTTCGCGAAGGTCGACACGCACCGGTCCCTCCGGAAGGGCTTCCCCGAGGTCGTCTATTGTCCCGGGAAGACGGACGCACAGATTGCGCGCATCGTAAAGCGCCTCTCGGCGAACTCGAGGATTGTTCTCGCCACCCGGGCCACGATGGGAACGTTCGAGAGCGTGCGTGAAGCAATTGACCGGAAGCGGGTCGCGTATGATGAGAGGGCGCGGATGATCATGGTCGGTGACATGCCAAGGCAACGGAAGGGACGGGTCGCAGTTGTTACCGCGGGGACGTCGGATGCGCCCGTCGCGGAGGAAGCGGCGCTCACCGCGGAAGCGATGGGCGCGCGCGTCGATCGGATTTATGATGTGGGCGTGGCAGGAGTGCACCGTCTCCTCGAGAAGCGGAAACGACTTGATGCGGCCAAGGTGATTGTTGTCGTGGCGGGCATGGAAGGCGCGCTCCCGAGTGTCGTGAGCGGGCTCATTGACAGACCCGTGATTGCGGTGCCGACGAGCGTGGGCTATGGCGCAAGCTTCGATGGGCTCGCAGCGCTTCTCGCGATGATGAACGCGTGCTCTCCCGGGGTCGCGGTCGTGAACATCGACAACGGGTTCGGGGCGGGGTACATGGCGGCGCGCATCAACGCCAGTTAGAAGAAGACGCGGCCCCACCAGCCGGCGACGCCCAACCCGACGAGGGCGACAACCATCCCGACCCATATTGGTTTGTTGAACGCGAAGATCTTGGAGCCGTCGAGTGGCGGGACCGGGATGAGGTTGAAGCCCCCCAGCAAGAGGTTCACGAAGGCGACATTGGCGACGAGGAATTTGATGATGCCCGAGGAACCCGAGACGGAGCCAAACACGAACGCGAGCCCCAGGAATCCCGCGGCGACCGCGAGGTTCGTTCCGGGACCCGCGGCGCTGATTCGGGCATTCTGCCGTGGCGTCACCGCCCCCGAGATGACGACCGCCCCAGGAGCCGCGAAGATGAACCCGAGGGCGGCAGTGACAATTCCCATGAGGAGGCCGACGGGGAAGTAACGGAATTCTGCGAGGCACCCGTACCGCTGTGCGACAACCTTGTGGGCGAGTTCGTGAAGGATGAAACCGGTCATCACCGCGATGAACGAAACGCCTAGGACAAGCAAGAAGTCGGGGAGAGACCCGCGGATAAGGTCCACGATCCCGCCAACGCCGTTGCCCAGCGTAAGGGTGAACGCGAGAGTCAGAGCGGCAATGGCCACAAGCAGCTGGAAGATCTCGGTGGAACTGAAGCGCATGGCACGCTGCGGGCCGACGCGTCCGTAGTAAGACACGAGGGTCGCGATTAACAGATGCGTATAAGAGACTTCAGGGAAGCGCGGCGAGTGAGGGGGAGAGTTCCGAGTAGCGCCCGGGTCCCGGGAAAGTTACGAGAACTTGGCGCCGCAGTTCCCGCATTCCTCCACCGTGGGCGCGAGGACTTCGTCGCACAGGGGACAGCGGAAGATAGCGCCCTCGCGCTTTTTCCGAATCTGTGCGCGAATCAGGCGGATTGCGCGGTCCCGGAGGTCGTTCGGATGTTGCGTGAGGAGCACGAGGACCGGCTCCACATCAAAGCCCTTTTCCCGCCACGCCTCGACCTGTCGTTGGAATTCCTCCTCCGTGACGCTTTCCTCCTCAAGCATGGATCCCAACGCCGATAGGATTTCACCGCGGACTTTGTCCGGCATGGAACGAAAGTCCGGATCCTCGGAGAGGACACCCGCGGCCGGCCGGACTTCGGCGAGC
>CAYOUM010000220.1:0-2524 GCA_964407185.1 uncultured Methanomassiliicoccales archaeon
GTGCTGGAGCTCGTCGAAGGTCCCACGCTGGCGGAGGTCATCGAAGGGGCTAGGCCTGCCCTCTGCCCATAGATAGTGCTGGACAAATGCGTCCGCGCCGGGCACACTGGTCGGCGTGCGGGAGCAGGCGCAGATCAAACGGACGTTGTCGGCCCCGGCGGCGCTGGCGTATGTCCGGGACCAGGTCGCGTCGGGCGGGTTCCGGCACCGCACCGCGTTGGCCGACTTCCTCTGTGACCGGTTCGAGTTCCGTGACGCGCGGGGCGTCGGGCAACGCAGCGGGTGCCTGAAAGCGTTGCGCGAGTTGGCGGCGGCGGGCCACTTCAGGTTGCCCGCGCCGCTGCGCGCACCGGGCCCGCGCGTGCCCCACCGGTTGGCGGCCCCGGTGCCGGCGCCGGAGGGCGTCCCCCCTGAGGCGGGCGACATCGACGAGCTGCGCCTGGTTCTGGTCACCACGGACGCAGAGCGTCGGATCTGGACCGAGTTGATGATCGACGAGCATCCGCGCGGCGCGGGGCCGCTGGTGGGCCGGCAGCTCCGGTATCTGATTGGATCGACGCATGGGTGGCTGGGCGGCCTGGGCTTCAGCGCCGCCGCGCTGCAGGTGGCGCCGCGCGATCGCTGGATCGGGTGGACGGTGGCCCAGCGGCGGGCCCACTTGGACCGGGTGGTCGGGCTGAGCCGCTTTCTGATTCGTCCCCACGTGGCCTGCCACAATCTGGCCTCGCGCGTCCTGGGCCTCGGCCTCCAGACCCTGCCCGCGGACTTCGCGCGCCGCTACGGGTTCCATCCGTGGCTGGTCGAGAGCTTCGCGGACCGTGCCCTCGTGCGGGGCACCGTGTATCGGGCGAGCAATTGGATCCGGGTCGGCCAGACCTGTGGCCGAGGCCGCCAAGACCGCGCCCGACGCGCGGCCGAGACCATCAAGGACATCTATCTCTATCCGGTGGACCCGGACTTCCGTGGCAAGATGGGCGTGCCGGCCGATGGCGGACGGAGCCCGTTGGGGCCCGCCGACGGCGTGGCAACGGCGCAGTGGGCGGACAAGGAGTTTGGCGGCGCGTCGCTGGGCGACGCCCGGTTGAGTCGCCGGCTTGTGCAGAGTGCCCGCATGAAAGCGGACGATCCGGGCAGCGCGTTTACGCGCGTCGCGGCCGGCGACGTGGCCGCCGTCAAGGGCTACTATCGGCTGATTGATCATCCCGACGCCGAGGCCGTCAGCGTGGCCACGATCCTCGCGCCGCACCGCGCGCGCACGCTGCGGCGGCTGGAGGCGCAGCGCACCGTGTTGGTGATCCAAGACGGGACCGACCTGGATTACACGCCGCTGGCCGAGTGTGACGGGTTGGGCGTGATCGGCACCAATCAGACCGGCGCGCAGAGTCGCGGGCTGCACCTGCATTCGCTGCTCGCGGTCACGCCGACCGGGCTGCCGCTGGGCGTGCTCGACGCGCAGTGCCACGCGCCGCAGCCGCGCGCGCCAGACGAGACCCGCCCGTCCGCGCGCATCCCCATCGACGAGAAAGACACGTTCGCCTGGATTCGGGGGTTTCGTGACACGGTCGCCGTGGCGGCGCAGATCCCGCGCACGCACGTGATCAATGTGTGCGACCGCGAAGCGGATTTCTTTGAGTTGTTCGACGAGCAGCGGCAGCACCCGCGGGTGGATCTGCTGGTGCGCGCCAAGCACAATCGGGCCCTCGCCACCGAGCCCGGCAAGTTGTTCGACGTGGTACGCCAGAGCGCGGTCCTCGCCGACGTGCGCGTCCACGTGCCGCGCCAGAGTGCGCGGCCCAAGCGCAGCAAGCAGCAGGCGCGACCGGCGCGGCCAGGGCGCGTCGCGGACTTTGTCGTCCGGGCGGTGCGCGTGCGCCTCCTGCCGCCCGACGCGCACCGCACGAAAACGCCGATTGACGTCTGGGTCGTCCACGCGCGCGAGCAGACTCCTCCGCCCGAGACGAAAGCCCTCGAGTGGTTCCTGCTGACGACGATCGCCTGTACCGGGGCGGAGCCCGCCGTCACCTGCCTGCGGTGGTACTGCTTGCGCTGGCGGATCGAAGACTGGCATCGCGTGCTCAAATCCGGCTGCCGCATCGAAGACGCCGCGCATGAAACCGCCGAGCGTCTCATGCGGGCCGTCGCGATCAATCTCGTGATCGCCTGGCGCATCATGCTGATGACGCTGCTGGGGCGCGAGACGCCGGACCGGCCCGCCGACGTCGTCTTCTCCGATGTCGAACTGCAAGTCCTGCATGCGTACGCCCACAAGAAACGCTTGGCCGCTCCGACCCGGCTCGGTGACGCCGTCCGTCTCACGGCGCGGATCGGAGGCTACCTGGGGCGCACGCGCGACCCGCCGCCGGGCCACCAGGTGATGTGGCGGGGCTACGCGCGCCTGCAGGACTGGTGCGAAGGCTTCGCGTTGCGCGGTGGGTAACATGTCCAGCATCAGCTATGGGTAAAGGGCAGGGCTAGGGGCTGGGGGCTGGGGGCTGGGGGCTGGGGGCGAGGGACTGGGGGCTAG
>CAYOUM010000221.1:0-2514 GCA_964407185.1 uncultured Methanomassiliicoccales archaeon
GACCGCGATGATGATCGCCACGAAGGCCAACAGACCCATCGCACGGTTCTCGTCCATGCCGTCCACCTGATATGCCGCCGTCTCCCGGGACGTCTAAGAAGGTTGTTGAACGCTCGTCAATGGCATCGATTGAGAATCATGGCGGGGAGTGACCGATTCGAGGGCCGCCCGAGTCGTCCTGCGCCTGTAGCGTAAACGGTTCACTCGGGATGCGAGGAGGACGATTTCAGAAACGAGCCGAGGTGGATCTTCGCCGCCGCAAGGAGCGAACCGATGAACCCGCGTTCTCTGATTCCCGGCGTGCCCCGCGTCACGATGACGAATTTCAGATCGTCGACTCCGAAGGACGTGAGAACGTACTCTCCGTGAAAGATCGATTTCCCGTGCTCGAGGCCCTCGGGCGGAATCGAGCGCGACAGGTCGTCGAACTCGGTCGGGCACTCGTCATTCAACACGAACTCGCTCAGCATCCGGTCGTTGCCGTCGAGGACGAAAATCCGCTCGTAGTCAATACGAGGCACGGGTCGTGCAGCGCTCGTTAGCGTTATCTTCGGAACCGCGCCAAGCCCCGTGATCCTGTCAGCCCGATCGAACCCCACAAAAACATCACGAAACGCCAAACGACCCGTTCCCTGTGAAGGAGATTCTTGTAACCTCACTTGAGCTTTAGGGAGAAATCAGTATTGAGTTTGAGAGCATGGCGGGAGAGTGCACGAGGCGCAAGCTCTTGATACCGCCCGCGTTGGCGGAACGAGAGTTTGGCGACGGATTTGAAGCGCGGCGGCCCCTGGCGATTCCCGCTTACGGACGGTGATGAAGATAGGCTTCTTCGACGCCGCGTATGAGGGCACGCCGCCTTGGGACATCGGACGACCACAGCCTGAGTTCGTGCGCCTCGCGGACAGTGGGATGATCCGAGGTCGCGTCCTCGATGTCGGCTGCGGCACGGGTGAAAACGCACTGTCGCTCGCCGCTCGCGGGCACGAAGTGTGGGGCGTCGACGGCGCAGCGCGTGCAATCGCTAAGGCGCAAGGAAAGGCACGAAAACGTGGCCTCGGTGCGACGTTCCTTGTCCAGGACGCTCGGCACCTGGGTAAGCTCGCGACGACCTTCTACGCGGTGATCGACTCCGGCCTTTTCCACGTGTTTTCCGACCAGGAACGACCGGTCTTCGTTCGAGGCCTCGCGACGGTACTCCGGGAAGGCGGCACGTACCACATGATGTGCTTCAGTGAGAGGGAACCCGGAGAATGGGGGCCTAGGCGGGTGACGCAACGTGAGATTCGCCGCGCATTCCGGCATGGGTGGCGGATCGAATCGATCCGGCCAGCGATGTTCGAAGCGAACGTTGAAGGCGGCGGGGCCCACGCGTGGCTCTCCTCCATCGTTCGTCTCTGACACGCAGGCCGAACCTTGAAATCCCGCGACTGGCATCCCCTCAGGCCCATGGTCGAGGGGGAGGGGCGGGTTCAGGTCGTTCTGCCCCGCGCGCTCCGCGAGTACTCACACGGGAAGGAGACCGTGAATCTGAACGCGGCAACCCTCGCGGAGATTGTTGCGCAGCTGAACGCACGGTTTCCCGGCCTCGGATACCGGCTCCTCGATGACCAAGGACGAATGAGGAGGTACGTGCTCGTGTTCGTGAACGACGAGTCGGTCGCACATCTCGCGCCGGAGGACGTGCCGTTGCGGGACGGCGACGTCGTGCACATCCTCCCATCAGTGGCGGGTGGTTGACATGGCGGACATCAAGAAGGGTGAGACGGTCGTGCTGGCGGGGACGCGGAAGGGCCTGTTCATCTTCCACTCCCGGGATCGGAAGCGATGGCAGTCGAGGGGGCCGTACTTCGAGGGCGAGACAATTCGCCACGCAATCCTCGACCCGCGCGATGGCAAGACGATCTTCGCAGGATCCACGAGCGAACACTGGGGCACGGTCGTGATGCGCTCAAAGAACTTCGGCGGGAAATGGGTCCATGGCGAGGAGGGCCCGCGGTTCTCGAAGGAATCCGGAATCACGGTCACGCGGATCTGGCAGGTCCGGCCCGGGCATGACAGCGACTTGTGGGTCGGCGTCGAGCCCGCAGGTCTGTTCCGGAGTACCGATGGCGGGGAGACGTGGGCGTCCGTCGACGGTCTCAACTACCGGCCGGACCGGAAGGACTGGCAGCCCGGGAACGGCGGGCTATGTCTCCATTCCATTCTTCCGTATCCCGGAGACGAGAAGCGGATGCTCGTCGCGATCTCCTCCTCGGGCGTGTTCGGGACGAACGATGGCGGAACGACGTGGCGGTCAATGAACGGCGGCGTCCGGAAGTATTCCGAGGACGCCGTCTGGGTGGACAACGTGGCGGAAACGTGCCCGCACAAGCTCGTCCGCGATTCGATCGATCCATCGATCGTGTACATGCAGAACCACACGGGCGTGTACCGAAGGAAGCGTGGGGATGCGGCGTGGACGGCGATCGAGAAGGGCCTGTCGAGTACGTTTGGGTTCCCGATGGTTGCGCACCC